>JAFUQS010000048.1 GCA_017472225.1 Clostridia bacterium
ATAAAAGCGAAGTCAAATACACTTTAATTGGTCCTGACTACTGTCTACTGACTACTGACTACTAAAAAAGGACGCCTTCGGCACAGGATAAAACAGAAAACCATTGTATCAAGCAGATTTCAGCTTTTTACAATGGTTTTTTATATGTTTAACTATTTTATTTTTTTATTGCTCGCCGCATGGCGTTACTTTCTTGAAAGAAAGTAACCAAAGAACTTTACTTATTCCATGCCCTATTATCTTTCTTCTCTGAAATAGGGAAGGCCAAGACTTTCGGGAGGCTGATTCTCACGCTTCTTACGAACGCTGATGAGAACAAGAACAATAATGGTTACAGCATAAGGCAGCATCTTGATAAGCTCCGTTGCTGCAGCAGAAAGTCCGCTGAACTGAACGGGAAGAATGAAAAGTCCGCCGAAAAGGATTGAACCAAGGATACTTGACTTAGGCTTCCAGATTGCGAAAATAACAAGAGCAATCGCAAGCCAGCCTCTGTCACCGAAGCCACCGTTTGTCCATGCGCCACCGGTATAGTCCATAACAAAGTATAATCCGCCGAGACCGGCAATAGCACTGCCGATAATAGTTGCCATATACTTGTAAAGTGTTACATTGATACCCGCTGCATCGGCTGTTGCCGGTGATTCACCGACAGATCTAAGATTAAGACCTACTCTTGTTTTTGAAAGAACAAAAGAAGCAACCAAAGCGATAACGATTGCAACATAAGCGAGAAAACCGTAGTTGAGGAAGGCTTCACCAAAGGAGCCGAGGCTTTCTGCAAAGGGTAAGGTGGTTTTGAAATAATTACCTGTTGTGATAAGGGAAATTGTACCGCTTGACTGACCCAAAAGCTTGGGCAGTGAACCGCCGAAGAAGTTACCCACACCGATACCGAAGGTTGTCAGTGCAAGACCCGTAACATTCTGATTTGCTCTGAGAGTAATAGTGAGAAGGCTGTAAATGAAGCCCATAAGTGCCGAGCCCACAAGTGAGCATATAAGCGGAACAAGAACACAAAGAAAAGCGTTCTCGGTGTTACCGTACATTTCATAGAAGAAAGCACCTATGATGCCTGAGATACCACCCATGTACATGATACCGGGGATACCGAGGTTAAGGTTACCTGACTTTTCAGTGATAATTTCACCTGTTGAGCCGAAGAGAAGAGGAATACCCTGAACTACTGCCTGATGAAAAAAGTGTGCAATTGCATAAATCATTTGGTACCCTCCTTACTTTCTTCAATTTGTTTTACTTCAGTATGCTCCTTAGCTTGCTTTGTGCGGAAGTTTACCTTGTAATTGATAAAGAATTCACTGCCGATGATGAAGAAAATGATGATACCGGTGAGAATTTCAGCAACACTTTCATTAAGGTTGAAGGAGGATGCGATTTCACCTGCACCGATTCTGAGGAATGAAATGATGAAGGAAGTAACCATCATAACAAAGGGGTTGAACTTTGCAAGCCATGAAACCATGATTGCAGTAAAGCCATCACCACCTGCAGTTTCTGTTGAAATTGAATGGTCGGTACCGGCAACAAGAAGGAAGCCTGCAATACCGCAGATTGCACCGGAAACTGCCATCGTACGAAGGATAACCTTCTTAACATTGATACCGATGTATCTTGCAGTGTTTTCACTTTCACCAACAACAGAAATTTCATATCCGTGCTTTGAATATCTGAGATAAATGTAAATCACAAGAGTGATAACAAGAACGATAATAACATTGATTATGTATTTTTGTCCGAAAAGGTCAGGAAGCCAACCGATTTTCGTCTCTCTGTTGATAACACCGACAACCTGTGAGCCTGAAGGTACCCACACTGCAATCATAAAAGCTACAAGCTGAATTGCAATGTAGTTCATCATAAGAGTGAACAGCGTTTCATTTGTTTTGAAGTGAGCCTTGAAGAAGGCGGGAACAATACCCCAGACCATACCTGCAAGCACGCTGCAGATGAACATCACAAGGAACAAGGGCAAACCACTGATTGAATTACAAAGATACTTCATACACGCTGCCGTTGCAAGAGCACCGACAAGAACCTGTCCCTCAGCACCTGTATTCCAGAATTTCATCTTGAAAGCAGGTGTTACCGCAAGGGAGATACAAAGAAGAATTGCAACCTCCTGAAGCATTTTGAAAAATTTTCTTGTGCTGCCGAAGGATCCGTCAATCATTTCCTTGAAAAATTCAATGGGGTTGATATCAGTGAGAAGAACAACTATACCTGCACAAAGAAGAATTGAAACAGCAACAGCGCCGAGTCTTATACACCAAGCCTTCCAGGGTGCCAGGTCGTCATTTTTGGAAAGTCTTATAAGCGGTTCATGCTTTTTGGTCAAATCAGCCATTCTTTTCACCTCCCGATGTTGTCATAAGGATACCGAGCTCCTCTTTGGTTGTTGTGCGTGCGTCAACAATGCCGGAAATACCGCCTGAGCTTATAACCATAATACGGTCACACAGCTCGATAAGCACGTCAAGGTCTTCACCGACAAAGATAATTGATACACCTGACTTCTTCTGCTCATTGAGAAGATTATATATTGTATAGGATGAGTTTATGTCAAGACCTCTTACAGGGTAAGCTACCATAAGCACTGTGGGTGACGATGCAATTTCACGGCCTACAAGAACCTTCTGAACATTACCGCCGGAAAGTCTTCTGACGGGAGTATGTGCATCAGGAGTGATAACCTCAAGATCCTTGATTATACGCTCTGCAAGATTCTTCGGCTCCTTCCTTTCAAGGAATGCCGAATGTCCCTTACGGTAGGAACGAAGCATCATGTTGTCAATAATATCCATGTTGCCCACAAGGCCCATACCGAGTCTGTCCTCGGGAACAAAGGAAAGACGGACACCGAGCTGTCTTATCTGCATGGGAGTTTTGTTTCTCAGGTCTTCTGTTTTGCCGGTTTCGGGGTCCATATAGAAAATATCGCCACTGTCTAATTTCTGCAAGCCTGCAATAGCTTCAAGCAATTCTCTCTGTCCGCTGCCGGAGATACCTGCAATACCGAGAATTTCGCCTGATTTTGCAGTGAAGGAAATATCATGAAGAACAAACTGACCCTCACGGTTACGGCAATTGATACCCTCAACCTTAAGACGGTCAACGGAATTTTCCGGTTCTGTTCTGTCAATGTTAAGAGTAACCTTCTTACCGACCATCATCTGTGTGAGTGAATTTGCATCTGCTTCGGCGGTGTTGATTGTGCCGATATATTCGCCCTTTCTGAGAACAGAAACTCTGTCGGAAACCTCAAGCACCTCATTAAGCTTATGGGTGATGATAACAATTGACTTTCCGTGCTCTCTCATATTTTTAAGAACAGCAAAAAGCTTTGTGATTTCCTGCGGAGTGAGAACTGCCGTAGGCTCGTCAAGAATAAGAATGTCTGCGCCTCTGTAAAGCACCTTGATTATTTCAACGGTCTGCTTTTCGGAAACGGACATTTCATAAATTTTCTTGTTGAGGTCAATAACAAAGCCGAACTTATCACAGGTTTTCTGAATTTCAGCAGTAGCCTTTTTAATGTCATACCTGCCCTTTTCCTCAATGCCGAGAACAATATTTTCTGCAGCCGTGAAAACATCAATCAGCTTGAAGTGCTGATGAATCATACCGATTTTATAATCGAAAGCATCCTTCGGTGAACGGATTGTAACTTCTTTACCGTCAATAAAAATCTGGCCCTCATCCGGATAATAAATGCCGGAAATCATATTCATCAGAGTAGTTTTACCGCTTCCGTTTTCGCCAAGAATTGCAAGAATTTCACCCTTGTTAACGGTGAGATCCACATTCTTGTTTGCCATAACGGAGCCGAAGTGCTTTGAAATTCCCTTAAGTTCAATTGCGGGAACAATGTTTGCCATTTGCTTTCCTCCCTTTTTCATAAATACAGTGCCTTTTTCAGAGCTTAAAGATATTCACCACATGATGTAAACATCTTTAAACGCTGAAAACGGACGGAGCAGAAACACCGCTCCGCCCGTTAAGCTTTAATAAATCAAACAGGTGATGCCTTATGCTGTGATACCGTCAATGATGATATCAAAGTAAGGAGCACTTCTCATTTCTGATTCGTGGAAATAACCGTCAGAAACAACCTCTGTATCCTTTTCGAAGTTTGCATCGGGAACTACATCAGCCTTGTAGGATTCAAGTGTTTCGCCGTCAACTGTGAAGTTAGCGGTGTTGAATACCTTAAGAGTGCCTTCCTTGAATTCCTTGATAGCAGCGTCGATAGCATCCTGTGTGCCTTCAGCAGCTACATCTTCGTTGAGCTCTGTGAGAACAACTGAGCCTGTAGCAATTGAACCGCACCAATCGTCGGGGATAGCTTCGCCCTTAGCAACTGCTTCAACGATGAGCTTGAAGTAAGGTGTCCAGTCAATCTTTGAAGAAATGATAGCTGTTGTGGGTCCAAGGTTGATTGTGTTTACATTGTAAGCAACATTGGGAACGCCCTTTTCTTCACAAGCCTTGGGAGCGCCTTCTGAGTCAGCGTGCTGGCTGATAAGGATGCAGCCTTCACCGATAAGTGCGTCTGCAGCTTCCTTTTCAAGAGCAATGTCAAACCATGAGTTTGTGTACTTAACTGTCATTGTAACTGAGGGGCATACGCTCTTAGCGCCAAGATAGAATGATGTGTAGCCTGAAATAACTTCAGCATAGGGATAAGCACCAACATAACCCATCTTTGCTTCTTCTGCTGTGAACTTGCCTTCCTTGATCATTTCGTTGATCTTCATACCTGCAGCGATACCTGCAAGGTAACGGCCTTCATAGATTGAAGCGAAAGCGTTGTGGTAGTTAGCCATATCACTTGTCTTAGCGTTTGTACCTGTTGCATGGCAGAACTGAACTTCAGGATATTCTTCAGCAACTGTCATCATGTAGGTTTCATGACCGAAGGAGTCAGCGAAGATAATATCGCAACCGTCTTCAGCGAGTTCTTCTGCTGCCTGAGCGCAGGAGTCGTCTTCGGGGATGTTAACCTTCTTAACAAGCTCGAAGCCAAGCTCTTTTGATGCTGCTTCTGCTGCCTGAATGAAGTTAGCATCATAAGTTGAGTTTTCATCGTGAAGACAGATAAGACCCATCTTGATTGATGAATAGTCGGTTGTGCCTGCTGCTGTTGTTGTTTCATCTGCATTGCCGTTTGTAGCGTTGTTACCGCCGCAAGCAACGAGAGCGAACATCATGAGTGCTGCAAGCATGAGTGCAAGGAACTTTTTCATTTTGTTTGCCTCCAAAAATTTTTTTATTTAACCGATTTTATATCGGCTATTTACTGCGTTGAATTTTACTGCTCTTTGAAAATTACGGTGCCGTCTGCCATGGATTCAACAATGGCAAGAGATTCAACCCTGACTCCCTTTTCTTCCACCTTTTTTCTGCCGTTCTGAAAGCCTTTTTCAATTGCAATTGCACAGCCGGCAATTTTTGCCCCTGCCTGATGGCAAAGATCAATAAGACCAAGAAGTGCATTACCTTCAGCAAGAAAGTCGTCAATAATAAGAACAGTATCATTTTCAGAAATAAAATCCTTTGAAACGATAACATCATACTGAACACCGTGTGTAAAGGACATTACCTGAGTTTTATAAACCGATGAAGCGATGTTCTTTGTTTTTGTCTTCTTTGCAAAAAGAACCGGGCAATCAAAAAACTGCGCCGTTATACAAGCAATTCCGATGCCGGATGCTTCAATAGTAAGAATTTTGTTAACACCGCAGTCTGCATATAATCTTTTAATTTCTTCGCCCATCTTGTTAAGAAAAGCAACATCAATCTGGTGATTGAGGAATGAATCCACCTTCAGAATATTTCCGGGGAACACCTGTCCGTCTTTGAGAATTTTTTCTTCCAGAAGCTTCATTTTCGCCACCGCCTGAATCAAATTTATAAATACATCCTCATTTTAACAAAATATGTCATTTTTTGCAATACATACTTCCGTAAAAGTTATAATAATTTATAATTATTCCTTTGGGCATTTTAAACAAAGAAAAGCGACAGAAAAAAATCCTGTCGCAAATTCTGTTTTTTATTTTTGCTTTGAATACTTAAGTCTGTAAACAACATTCATAAGAAGTGAGTCAATTTTTCCGATGGGCTTTGAGCCACCGAAAAGCTCGCCTGCAATAATTGCCTTGCAGTTTTTGTTCATAACCATTTCTGTTGCCTGAGCCTCATCCTTGTTGGGACCGCAGCAAACTGCACCGTTATCCTTGAGAAGAACTGCATTTCTGCATTTGCCGCCAAGCTTTTTTGCAACCTTCTTTGATGACTTGAGTGTATCGTTGGGATCAAATTCGGTGCATCTTACGGTAACACCGACAATCTGTGCGAAGTCATCAAGAAGAGGCTTGAGGTTTCTGCCGATTTTTGAAGCAGCAACAATGGCATCCTCCTGTGAATGGATAATGGCACCAATGTCCTCACGGCTGTTATAAATTGCCTTATGCATATCTGCTTCGGAAAGATACTTGTCGCCTGTGATAAGCTCATCACACTTTGCGCAAAGACCCACTGTTGAAACAATGTTTCCTTCCTTATCGGAAAGGATAACAGCATCATCAATTCTCACACTGTCATAGGCGGTGAGCTTTGCAGCAGGAGCGTCTGCTCTTTTCTTCACACTTACTATATAATCATAAACCTCTGAGAATGACTCAGCAGTTTTTGCGGTGAAGGTTGAGTATTTATCATAAATATAGTTTGCGCAAATCTTTTCAACCTCATTTGCAACTCTGAAGGCATCCTCATAATCTGTTCCGAGACAGACTGCGCCGTGGCTCTTCATGATAACAGCCTTGGAATCTGAACGCTTAAGAGCGCCCACAACGCCCTCACGAAGCTTACCTGTGCCGGGAAGACCGTATGAGCTGACGGGAATGTTGTCACCGACAATTTCTCTGCTTTCGCCTTCAATGTTGTTGATATCGCATCCCATTGCTGAAACGATTGAAGCGTTTGCCTGATGGGTGTGAATAACAAAATTTGTTTCGGGACGAAGGAGATAGCACTGTGCATGAATACCCTTTTCTGAGGAGGGCTTGATATCACCTTCATAGGAAAGGTCTGCCATGTTGACAGTAACAATATCATCGGGAGTGAGAGAAATATAATCACGGCCTGAAGGAGTGATTACAAACTGAGTGTCACTGATTCTGCAGCTTACATTACCCCATGTGCGGGCAATGAGACCGGTTGCAACAAGCTGTTTACCTGCTTCAACAACTATTTTTTTAGCCTCTGAAATATCCATGTTTTTCACCTCATATTTTGAGTAAACACAAGGCAGACACCGTTTTGAGCCTGCCTTTGTGAAATTATTTTAATTATTCAACAACTGCAATGTTTGCAAACACCTTGTCGAAGCGATTGAGTGCATCGTCAATCATTTCTTCTGTGTATGCAGCTGATGTGTAAAGTCTTGAGCCTGCAAGAGTTACAAGACCTTCTGCCATGTAAGCAGCACCCATATGGGTCATTTCAGCCTTACGCTTGCTTGTTTCCTTGATTACGCCGGGAATTGACCAGGGCTTGCTCCAATCAATTGAGAATGCCAATGTACCAACAGTTTCCATGTGGCAGATTGAACCCTGATTGAAGGCTACGAAGGGAAGGTTGTACTTATCAACGATTGTGTTAAGACCTGCAGTGAGTCTGTCACCCATCTTGCCTGCCTTTTCACAAGCGTTCTGCTTGTCAATTTCTTCAAGAGTATAGTAACCTGCAACACAGGAAATGGGAGTTGCAGCAAGAGTACCGCCGCAGAATGCCTTCTTAACCTTCATGCCGCTTGCATCAAGACCTGCACCCATATACTTCATATACTCTCTCTTACCGCCGATACCGCCTGCACCGGGATATCCGCCTGCGATAACCTTACCGAAGATTGTAAGGTCAGGCTCAACACCGAAGTAGCCCTGAGCACCTGCCATACCTACACGGAAGCCTGTTACAACTTCATCGAAGATAAGCAGTGCGCCATACTTACGGCAAAGTCTTTCAACGCCCTTGTTGAAGTCGATGTCAAGAGGACGTGTACCGCTTTCGGGACCGATAGGCTCAATAAATACAGCAGCTGTACCGCCGTTGAGCTTATTTCTTCTGAGCTTCTTTACAAGATCATTGAGA
>JAFUQS010000049.1 GCA_017472225.1 Clostridia bacterium
CTTTACGGAACAAATTAAACCAAGCGGCTCATTTTATTAAGCGTTGTTTTAATTAGAGCTGTTCGGCAACCGAGCCGTGGTACAGCACAACGGAGCAATCTGAAAATACCGATAAGAAAAATTTTTTTCTTTATCCACGGTGAGCAGAAATGAATACCGAGTAAAGGATAGAATAAGCCTGATTCGGTATTTTTAGTTTTTGCGGAGGTTAATCCGCAAAATGCGTGCTTTTGCTTACTTTTGTCACGCTTGACAAAAGTAAGAGCCCAAGCGGCTCGAGCGAGCGGAGTCAGAGGAACAGATAAAACCTTGCCATTCAGCAGCACGGCACATAAAAGCGAAGTTAAATACACTTAAGCAGACAGTAGTCAGGGGGGTCAGTAGGCAGAAAAAGATAAAACAAAACGGGAGCTGTAAAAAGCTTGTGCCTTTTTACAGCTCCCGTTTTTTCATTTTAATTATTCAGCTTTGATTTCTTCATATGCAAGGTTTGTGATTTCCTGCATTGTAACCTCTTCAATCTCGTAAAGACCTGTGTATTTGTCCTGATAATAGCTCTGTGCCGTGCAATCAAGAATACCCTCGGGGCTAACGGTAATAACCGTACAGCCACGCTGTGAGCCCTCCTTGTAAATACCGGGATAAGCAAGATAGTCAACACTCATACCATAGGTGAGTCTGATTCCCTTGTAATCGATTGAGAAGTTGTTATAGTGGTCATGTCCACAGAAAACAGCCTTTGTGGAGCCTGTTTCAAGCATCGCTTCAAACATTCCGTCATCTCCGATACCACAATATACAACCTTGCTTCCCTCACCTGCAACGCCATAATGGAACTTGACATTTTCCGTATCCTTAAATCCGTTTTCAGCAAACTCATACCATGCATCCTTCTGCTCTGTGAGAGGGATGTGGAAGAAGGCAGCAGACTTGATATCGGAATTTTCTTCCTTACCGAGCTTCTTGAGCACAGCATTGTTTTGCTCATTGAGTGCATTAACAGTATTTTTATACCATTCAACCTGATTTTCATGAAGGTTATCATATTTCCACATAATGCCGAGATAGTCACCGTCAACATAAGAATGGCTGTCAAAAACATAAAAGGTCTGTGTGATTATGCCGTCGGAATTTTTAACATTGATAACCTGATTACCAAAGCCGTCAACCTCCTCAGGGCCTGACTCAAAAAGGCAGTATTTAAATTCTTCGTCGCTGTAAAATTCGGAAATATCCTCTCTGCCGTAATAGCTGTAAGCCTCAGTATCGTGATTACCGAAGCCGAGTGTCCAATAAACTCCGAGCTTTTCCATAAGAGCAGCAAAAATCTTTGCTGATGAAAGGTTGTTGAAGGTACCTGCCTGGAATGGTACGGGATAGGAAACATCACCCGTAACAATAACAAGGTCAGGCTTTTCAGCAGTTACCATTGCGGCAACTGCATTGAGTGCCATGGCATCCTTTTTTGAAGACATGAAGCCGCCGCCAATATGTACGTCAGTGAGCTGAACCACCTTGAAATCTCTGTCCGTTGTGAAGGTCCAATAACCGTTTTCATCCTTTTCGGGAACAAGCTGATTTTCAATTGCAACCTGTTCAAAGGACTGAGCCTTTTCTGTGTTGGCCTTGGTGGAAACAACATTCATAATTGCAGCAACACCAACAAGCAGCACAATGACAAGAAGAATTATTCCGCACACCTTAAGTGCTTTTTTTCCTCTGCCTTTTTTCTTCTGATTGACTTCTTTTTCTTGTGTTTTCATTTTTTATTCCTCCTTATTTAACTATATACAATTTTATTCCTGTTTGTTCATAAACCTGTTTTTTCATCACGGAAAGCCGTTCTGTTCCGATATCCTCATCGGTTTTAAGATAAACCCTGCTTTCATTTCCCAAAGAATACTCAAGCTGAGCCTTTTCTTTGTCTATACCTCCTTCAGAAAGTATCTCCTGTATTTTTCCCCTCACATTTTCATCAGCAAGATTCAGAAGCTTTTTTCCGCTTGAAAAAGTCATCCGGATTCCCGAAATCAGTATCATTATACTTATCAGTATTCCGCAATAAGCATCAAGGGAATAAGTACCCTTTTGAGAAAGCAGCAATGTTACAACCGTTACTGCCGTGATAAAAAAATCCAGAAGAGAATCAACAGACATAACCTTCAGCACTTCAGAGCCAAGCTTTCTGTGCTTGTATCGGAAAAATGCTGCCATCAACAGCTTCACCACAGCCGTTGCCACAAGAATCCACAGATAACCGTAAGTGAACCACACAGGTGTCGGATACATCAGCCTTTCTGCTGAATTATAAGCAAAAACAAAGCCTGCCACAGCCACAATAACCGAAAGAACAAAGGATAAAAACTGCTCCGTTTTTTCACTGCGTGAGCTAGAGGAAAGGTCTGTGCTTCTGAAAGCAAAATAAAAACAGATAACGCTCAATGCTCCGGAAAGGCTGTCAAAAAGATTATTGATACCGTCGGAATAAATGCTGATACTGTTAGCTGAAAGACCAACATAAAACTTTACTGCAAAAAGCAGAAAATTCATAAAAAAAGAGGCAAGACAAACAGGTATGACCGCCTTATTTTTTATAGGTATCACCTCAATCCATAAAGAAATTTCTCTGTTTTGCCTATTCTATCATAAAATAATGCAAAAATAAATACAACAAAGCAAAATACTGAATTTTTTCTTCCTTAACAACGAAGACGGGTATCTTCCCGTCTTAACAGTTATTTTTTATCCTTGCTTCTTGTGAAAATCGAACAGACAAGTCCGCACAGCACGGCAGTCATGATACCCGTTGAGGCTGAAGACAAGGGGCCACTCAACACACCAAGAATTCCTTCTTCCTGTATCGCTTCTTTTGTACCCTTGGCAAGGCTATAGCCAAAACCGGTAAGCGGTATTGTCGCTCCTGCTCCACCCCATTCCACGATATATTCATACACTCCGATGCCGCCTAAAATGACACCTATAACAACAAAGGATACAAGAATCTTTGCCGGTGTCAGCTTTGTGAAATCAATAAGAAGCTGACCGATTACACAAATAATGCCTCCCACAAGGAATGCCTTGAGAATAGTTAAAGCAATTTCCATCACATCATCCCCCGAAGCTTTTTAGCCATATCTTTTCCGTCACCGCAAGCAAGGCCAAGAAGCATTGCCGCAGAAATAAGAATTGTCACAAAGCAAAGTGCCTTCTTTGCAAAATAAAGATATTTACTGCACTTCACAAGACACATAATACACTTGATTTCCTTCAAAAAATTCATTCAAATCACTCCCCTGTTCTGATATTCACCAGATGTGCAATACCCGGTATACTTTCGCCCTCTCTTGATGATACAGGTGACATCAACGCACCCGTGGCAACAAAGAGTATATTTTTATATTCACCGTTTCTCATGGAATTGAGGATATGTGAGCACAAAACCGATGCACTGCAGCCACAGCCTGAACCGCCTGCATGAACATCCTGCTTTTCCAAATCAAAAATCATTAGGCCGCAGTCATTATGCCGTGAAGAAATATCTATATTATCCTCTCTCATAAGCAGCTCTTTCAAAAGCTCACTGCCGACACTACCCAGGTCACCTGTTAAAATCAAGTCATAGTCCTCGGGTCTTGTTGCCGTATCCGTAAGAAAGTCACGAATGGTTTTTCTTGCAGCGGGTGCCATTGCCGCACCCATATTTGTGCTGTCGATTATGCCGAAATCCTGAATTGTGCCGATGTGCACCTGAGCAATATAGGGACTGAGGGGCGAATCGCTTTTTTGCAGAACTGCCGCACCTGCGCCTGTAACCGTCCATTGTGCCGTGGGAGTACGCTGTCCACCGTATTCCAACGGGTATCTGAATTGTTTTTCTGCCGAGCAAAAATGGGATGAGGTTGCTGCAACACAACAATTGAAGCCGCCTGTTTCAATTGCCAACGATGCCTGAATGAGACTGAGCGCCATTGTTGAACAGGCTCCGTAAAGTCCGCAAAAAGGCATATTTGAGTCCCTGAGACCAAAAGCAGAGCCAATGCATTGATTAAGAAGGTCGCCTGAATATATCGTGTCAACCTCATCGGCGGTGATGGCTGATTTTCTGAGCGCAAGGTTTACCGCCCTTTTCAAAAGCTCACTTTCACTTTTTTCCCAGCAATCCTCACCCATTGTGGTATCTTCGTGAACCTCGTCGAAATAATTGCCCAAGGGTCCTTCCCCTTCCTTTTTACCCACAACGGCAGCGTTGCCGATAATTTTAGGCTTTGAAGAAAGTACAACAGTTTTTCCTGTTCTCTTTGCCATAAACTCCCCTCCTTAATACAAACCGAAAAAGTAAATAATAAGACCGTATATGGTTGCCGCAGAGCAGCCGAAAACCACAACCGGGCCGGCAATTGAAAACATCTGTGCCGCCGTGCCCAGAATATGACCCTCAGCCTTGAATTCAAGTGCCGGTGATACCATTGAATTGGCAAAGCCTGAAATCGGTACCATGGTGCCTGCACCTGCATGCTTTGCGATGTTATCAAAAATACCTATTGCAGTAAGAAGTGCTGTGATGACGATAATGACAATCATTGCAATGGTTCTGCTCGGCTTTTCTCCAAGTCCGTAAAATAAAAGCCATTGATTAAGCCCTTCCGCAATGGCACATATGATTCCGCCGACGATAAAAGCCTTGAATGAATCAAGCAGTACCGGTGACTTCGGTGACGCCCGTTTTGTCATATATCCGTATTCTTCATTTGAAATTGACATATTTATCCCCCTTTTATTTTTCTGTTATATCTTTTGCATCAAAAAGACAAATATTCATTTGCAGCAATGTCCGGAATCAGTTAAATCTTAAATATAATTTTAATTCTGATTTCGCATTGAAAAATCATATGAAAAATGCTAACATATACTTAACTTTAAGGAGGGTTAAGTATGAAAAAATCAGTTTCTCTTTTTCTTGCATTTCTCATGATCTTCTCACTTTGTGTGCCTGCCGCAGCTTCAGGCACATCCGATGAAGAAAATCAACCGCTGCGGCTTGTTGTTCCTGAAGGCTGGGAGATGAATATCGGTGACAGCAGAACAGTTGAAGCAGTTTTTTCTTCAGAAATCACAAACCGTGTTCTGACTTGGGAGAGCCAATACCGTGATATCGCCTCTGTTGACGAATGGGGCAGAGTTACCGCACTCGGGAAAGGCACAACAGCCATCACTGCATCAAACAGCGATGGCATATCACATTCCGTGGTTCTCACCGTTACGGAAACATCAACAAAAATCGAAAAGGATAATAAAGAAAAGCATGACTTCAACGGTGAAGCTGCAGAAGAAAACAATGTTCTTCAAAAGCTTGTGACAAGGTACGCTAAGGAAAACAGTGAAGCTGTTCCTGACTTTGTTAAGGATGAAGGTACATATGCCGACGCAAAAAAAGCAATAACCAAGGACAATGCAATCTGGACAATCACCGATTACGGAGTTCTCCGTACAGATGAAAATTCTCAGAATGAGCGAGACATCGAGCAGCGTTTTATGGGCGACAGATACTTCTATTCTGCCGACACAGGAGACGGAAATGTACTTGCAATTTTTTCTGACGGTGAAAACGGTATCTGGACTGCCATGGCAGAAGGCTACACCCACATTGAAATGGTGTCAATGAACGGTACTGACAAGGCTGCCGTTATGAGTGACAACACTCAGGAGTATGTTGAAAGACGTGGCATGGTGGCAAATGCTTATTATAACGAGGAGCTTTCCGAATGGATACCCAATGAAACGGACAATGACGGACTCTGGACCGCTATGTACGGTGCAGGTGAGCTTATGCGCTATGCCGTTCTTCGGGACGACCCGACTGCCACGGCAGAGGAAATCGAAAAAGCCAGAAATACGGCAACCCTCTCAACGGAAGCTGTGCTTTTTCTCACTTATGTTTCAATGCGTCAGGGCACAACCGAGAGCTATATCAGAGCTCAGAGAAACGGCAATGTCACTGACCTTGACCTCGGTAAATATTACACAAATGAGGCTTTGCTTGAGGGCGGTGACTATTCACAGAATATTCCCGGTGTCAGCCCTGCCGATGCTTTTGAAAAAATGAACAAATATTATATGCTCTTCGGCAAACGCTCATATATCATGTCAGCAGATAACCTTGAGCTGATGAATTCAGGTGATTGGGCAGACCCGTCCGTTGAAACAAACGGCACATATGCAAAAAGAACAAGACTTCTTGAAGGCTTCTGGGCAAGAACTTATTCCCTTAAAGATGAAAACAACCCCATTGACGGCAATATCTATTGGGTGCATAACGGAGACGGTACTGCAACGGGTGTTTCAAGTAAACAGCCTGACGAGGATGAATATCTTCTTCACGGCGAAAACCTCAGAGGTGTTGTGACCGATGCTTCCGGTGAAATGCCCCAAAGACTCTGGGATGACCTTATCGGGAGCGGATATGACCTCACCGATGTTGTTTATAAGGGAGACACAAGTGCAGACGAGGTTATAGGACATCTGTTCATCTATAAGCTGGCATATGATATTCTCGGTCCCGAGGACCCTGAAATCAAAGAAATGATTGAAACCACAATGACAAAATTCGCTCAGCACCTTGTTGACAACGGCTATTCACTTTGCGAGGCAACAGGTCAGCCCACAACCTGGGGCAAGTATAACCGTACATATTTCCACAACGGACAGAATGTGGGTGGCGGTCCCTTGCAATCTGCCGTGCTTCTCACTGCCTTCAAGCTTACTGCTTATGTCACAGGCGACAAGAAGTGGGAGGATGAATACCGTATGGCAGCACTTGACCCCGCTTATGAATATGCAACGATTATGACTCAGGATTGGGAAAGATATAAAATGGCAATTCTCGAATATGCAGCCAATGTCAGCCCCGTTATCTCCTTCCTTGTAAGACCTCTGATGGACACAGAAATCGTTAAGGTTATTTACCGTATGATTCTCAACTACTCCGATGAGGAAATGGCAATGCTCGCATATTATCTGCTTTTCCAGATGGAGGATGACGAAGACCTGCTTGCATATTACAAGGACGGTCTTGAGGATTGGTGGTACTCCATCAGCTTCAGCGAAAATCCCCTTTGGTATTACATTTATCAGCTTGCCTATCCTGACGAGGTCAAAAGCGACTACTACGGCAACAGCCTGATTGAAACTGCTGCATGGTCCCTTTCACGACACCCGATTGACACCACAAAATACAGTGCAACAAATGTGAACAGAGACGATGTGCGAGAGCTTGACCTTGAAGAAGACTGCGGAATCGGCGGAACAAGAGTTCTCAGCTATGACCCCAATGTGAAAAAGCCTCTTTTTGCCGACAGTGATAACGGAACACTGAAGCTTATCGGAATACTTTTCTCGGCTTCAAAGCTTACCTGGAAGGTTGCCGCCCCCGATGAGCGTGCTCTTCACAAATTCAACAGCTCAACCTATCAGCTTGATGATCACCACTCACCCTATTCAATGGAAGGCTCAACCACCTATACACTCCCCTATTGGATGGGCAGATATCACGGAATGCTTGAAGCCTGATTATTAACACACAAAAGCAGCACTGAGTAATCCCGGTGCTGCTTGAATATTTATGCAGTTATACATTGACAAAGCTATGGAAAACATATAAAATAAAATAGTATGAGAAAACAAAAAGGAGTTGTTTATTATGGCAGTTTTTAAATCCTTCAGGGCACTTCGTCCCACCAATGAAAAAGCAGCAGAGGTTGCTGCACTGCCCTATGATGTTATGAACAGCGAGGAAGCTGCAGAAATGGTTAAGGATAAGCCTTTTTCCTTCCTTCATGTTGATAAGGCAGAAATTGACCTTCCGAAGGACATTGACATTTACGACGAAAAGGTATATTTAAAAGCAAGAGAAAATCTTGATGCGCTGGAAACAAAGGGCATTTGCAAACAAGACACAGAGCCCTGTTTTTATATCTACCGTCAGATTATGAACGGCAGAAGCCAGACAGGTCTTGTGGGCTGCGCTTCAATTGATGATTACAAGAACAACATTATCAAAAAGCATGAATTCACAAGAGCTGATAAGGAAGCTGACCGAATCCGTCATGTTGACTACTGCGATGCAAACACAGGTCCCATTTTCCTTACATACAGAGAAAATGACCTTATTTCCGGTATCATTGACAGTTGGAAGGAGGGTCACTCCCCCGTTTATGACTTTGTGACAGATGACGGTATTTCAAATACCGTGTGGGTAATTGACGACCACGAAGTTAACGAAAAGCTTACCAAGGCATTTGATGATATTGATTATCTTTACATCGCAGACGGACATCACCGCTGTGCTTCAGCAGTTAAAGTAGGAGAAAAGAGACGTGCGGAAAATCCGGATTTTACAGGAGAAGAAGAATTCAACTTTTTCCTTGCCGTTGCCTTCCCCAAGGATGAGCTTGAAATCATGGATTATAACCGAGTGATGAAGGATCTCAACGGCTATGAAAAGGACGAATTCCTCAAGAAAATGAGTGAAAAGTTTTCACTCGAAGAATATAACGGTGAAGGACAGTATAAGCCCACCGAAAAGCATACCTTCGGTATGTACCTTGAAGGTAAATGGTATAAGCTGACAGCAAAGGACGGTACCTTCAATGAAAATGCCCCCGTTGACCGACTTGATGTTTCAATTCTGCAAAACAACTGTATAACACCCATTTTCGGAATTGAAGACCCGAGAACCGACAAGAGAATTGACTTTGTCGGTGGCATCAGAGGTCTCAGTGAGCTTGAAAGAAGATGCAGCCTTGACATGAAAATTGCATTTTCAATGTATCCCACTTCACTTGAGGATCTGATGGCAATTGCCGATGCAGGTGAGGTTATGCCTCCCAAGTCAACATGGTTTGAGCCGAAGCTTCTCAGCGGACTTTTCATTCACAAGCTTAAATAAAATTAAAGAGGTGTCTGTCATGACGGAAAAATTATATGATAATGACAGCTATCTTTCGGAATTTAACTGTAAAGTTATAGACCTTTACAGTGATGAAGCAAAAATTTACATTGAAACTGACCGCACAGCCTTCTTTCCCGAAGGCGGCGGTCAAACTTCTGACCGAGGATGGCTTAATAACATTTATGTGGAAAATGTACAAATTATTGACGGGCGTATATTACATTTCGTGGAAAACTCTGAGGAAAATGTTAAAAAGCTTCAAAAAGGAATGTCGATTTGCGGAAAAATAGATCTGAAAAAGCGTTTTTCAGATATGCAACAGCATTCAGGTGAGCATATTTTTTCCGGAATTGTCAATTCACTTTTCGGTTTTAACAATGTCGGTTTTCACCTCGGCACAGAAATTGTCACCCTTGACTTTGACGGAGTGTTAAATGAAGCAGACATCTGTAAAGTAGAAAACCTTGTCAATAAAGCAATATGGGATAACCTTGAAATTAAGATTTTATTCCCGGATAAAGCTGAGCTTGAAAACATAAAGTACAGAAGCAAGATTGAAATTGAAGGGCAGATTCGTCTTGTGGAAATTCCCGGCATTGATATGTGTGCTTGCTGTGCTCCCCATGTGAAAAGAACAGGAGAAATCGGCATTGTTGAGGTTGTAAACTTTGAGAAATATAAGGGCGGCACAAGAGTATCTATTCTGTGCGGTGAACGGGCACTTTTTGATATTCGCCACAAGCTGAATGAAAACAGAAGGGTTTCTGTCCTGACCTGTGCAAAGCAAGGCGAAACCGCTGCAGCAGTTGAAAGATTAAAAAATGAAAATGAAAAGCTGAAATACGATATAGTCGGACTCAACCGTAATATTCTTATGTCAAAGGCGGAGTCAATCGGCGAACAGAACCGTATCATTATTTTTGACGAAATGCTTCAGGGAAAATTGTTATCGGATTTCACAATTTCACTTATGCCCAAGGCCATGGAATTCGTTGCTGCTTTTTGCGGTGAAAACGGCTCATACCGCTACTGCATCGCAAGTAACAATGTTAACCTGCGACCGCTTTCAAAATCTCTCAATGAGGCATTTTCAGGCCGTGGCGGTGGTAAGCCTGAGATTATTCAGGGCAGTCTCAGCGGTAATGAAGATGAAATCAGAGGTTTTCTTAAAACATACTGTACAGAATAACAAATAAGCTTCTTTGGATACCTTCTTTTATGAAGACACTGCACTATGCCGCCAACATTCAGAAAGGGTGTGCTTCTTTGACAGCGAAAATAAAAAAAGCTTCAGAAATTATATTCATAATCTACGCCCTTATTATGCTCTGGCTTTTATTCGGTCAGCGGTGGGGCTTTGACAACAGTACCTCTTATTCTGAACAACTGCGTCAGAATATAAATCTTGTTCCTTTTGAAACCATACGTCTGTTCTTGAATATGGCTGAGAACTCTGCAAGCGGATATATGACACGGTACGCTTTCAGGAATCTTATCGGCAATGTTGTTATGTTCATTCCCTTAGGTCTTTTGCCCTGTATTTCAAAAAAACTGAACAGCTTCATAAAATACATTATTACGGTAATTGTTATCATAGTAATAATTGAAGTGATACAGCTTTTCACTCTTTTAGGCAGCTGTGACATTGATGATCTGATGTTGAATGTTGCCGGGGCAATTATCGGGTATTGGATAGTAAGAATTACAGATAAAAAGATACCGCTACTTCAAAAGTAACGGTATCTTTTTTATTATGCTGTTATTTTCTTCCCGTTGAGCCGAAGCCGCCTTCGCCTCTTTCGGTATCATCAAGGTTTTCGGAAAGAATAAAGTTTGCTGTGATATAAGGTGCGATAACCATCTGTGCAATTCTTTCACCCGGGTCAATTGTCTGACTTTCTTTGCCGTGGTTATGAAGCGCAGTCATAACCTCACCTCTGTAGTCGCTGTCAATAACGCCCACCTTGTTTGCGGGGGCAAGACCTCTTTTTGAAGCAAGTCCGCTTCTTGCGTGAACAAAGCCTGCAAAGCCTGTGGGAATTTCAAAAGCAAGTCCGGTTGGGATAAGCTTTGTTTCCCCGGGGGCGATTGTAACCGGCTCATCAATAGCCGCATAAAGGTCTGCACCTGCGGCAAATTCTGTTGCGTAGGTAGGTAAAACTGCGTTCTCTCTTAATTTTTTAATTCTTAAATCATACTGCATTTGTGTCACCCTCCCAAAGGATAATTCTGTTTTCTTCTCTTGATTTCCTAACATCAATAATCCGCTGATTTTCCGAGCCCTTGAAACGAAGCTTTAAATTTTTAAGCTCCTGAACAAATTTGCCGTCAACAAGAATATCGATGCAACTGAGCATTCTGTCTGTAATGCTGAAATCGCACAGCCGACCTGAAAGAAGATCCTTTTCATAATCGTATCCGCTGTAACACCAGATATCCTTTTGCGGATATTCTTTTTTGATGCGCTCCAGGAGATTTACCAGCACCATTTGATTTTTTGGCTCAAAGGGTTCGCCGCCAAGAAGTGAAAAGCCCTTGATATAGTCCGGCTTCAAAGCCTCAAGGATTTTTTGCTCTTCCCTTTCAGTAAACCTTTCACCGAAGTTGAAGTCCCAAGCCTCCTCATTAAAGCAGCCCTTACAGCGATGAGTACATCCGCTGACAAAAAGGGATACTCTTACACCGGGACCGTTGGCAACATCAAAGGGCTTGATTGTGGCATAATTCATTGTTTGCCTCCGTTTATGCAATGCATTATCTGACTACTGCCCATTTATTAAAGATGGAGCACACGGGATTTAATCTCTTTAGTTTTGCCCACATTCCAGAAGTTTTCGCCAAGATAACCGCAGGTTCTTCTTGTAACGTTCATTTTTCTCTGGTCCTTATTGCCGCAACAGGGACATTCCCACTCAAGATTATCGTTGATGGTGATTTCACCGTCAAAGCCACATTCATGGCAGTAGTCACTCTTTGTGTTGAATTCAGCGTACTGAATATTGTCATAGATAAACTTGACAACCTCCTCAAGAGCCTCAAGGTTGTGGCGCATATTGGGAATTTCAACATAAGAGATTGCACCGCCGGAAGAAATGGTCTGGAACTGACTTTCAAAGGTAAATTTTGCAAAAGCGTCAATATCCTCACGCACATCAACGTGGTAAGAGTTAGTGTAATAGCCCTTATCCGTAACATCTTCAATTGTGCCGAAGCGTGCCTTGTCAATTCTTGCAAAACGGTAACAGAGCGACTCGGCAGGAGTGCCGTAAAGACCGAAGCCGAGACCTGTCTCCTTTTTCCATTTTTCGCAATGCTCACGAAGACACTTCATAACACGGAGTGCAAAATCTGTTCCGTCGGGATGAGTATGGCTGACGCCCTTCATCAGCTTTGTCAATTCATAAAGACCGATATAACCGAGTGAAATTGTGCTGTATCCGTCGTGCAGATACTTTTCAATTGTCTCACCCTTGTCGAGCCTTGCAATTGCACCGTACTGCCAATGAACGGGACTTGTATCGGAAATAACATTGTGAAGCGCCTGGTGACGGCACATAAGAGCTTCAAAGCAAAGCTGAAGCCTTTCTTCAAGAAGAGCCCAGAATTTTTCTTCATCACCCTTGGCGAGAATACCGAGCTGAGGCAGATTAAGAGATACAACACCCTGATTGAAGCGGCCTTCAAACTTGTATTCACCGTTTTCGTCCTTCCAGGGTGAAAGGAAGCTGCGGCAGCCCATAGGTGAAAAGACATTGCCTTCATAATTCTCACGCATTTTCTTTGCGGAAATATAGTCGGGATAAAGTCTTTTTGCAGAGCACTTGACTGCAAGCTTTGTGATATAGTCATACTTGCCGCCCTTAAGGCAGTTATGCTCGTCAAGAACATAAACAAGCTTCGGGAAAGCAGGGGTTACATAAACGCCCTTTTCATTTTTGATACCCTCGTATCTCTGACGGAGGATTTCTTCAATAATCATTGCGTTTTCTTCGATATATTCATCATCCTTTTTAAGGTTAAGGAAGATTGTTACAAAGGGAGACTGACCGTTTGTGGTCATAAGGGTATTTATCTGATACTGAATTGTCTGAACACCTGAACGAAGCTCATCCTGAAGTCTGTCAAGAGCAATTTTTTCAATCTTCTCCTGTGAAAACTCATTTCCGAACACCTCAGTAAGGTGCTTTATGAACTTGACCTTGCTCTTTCTGAGATACTTGCCGAGATGGCTGATATCAACAGACTGTCCGCCGTACTGACTGCAGGCAACAGAAGCGATAATCTGTGTCATAATGTTGCAGGCAACCTGAAAGCTCTTAGGACTTTCAATGAGCTTTGAATTCATTACGGTACCGTTATCGAGCATATCACCAATGTTGATAAGACAGCAGTTGAAAATCGGCTGAAGGAAATAGTCTGCATCGTGAAAATGGATTGCGCCCTCATCGTGAGCCTTTGAAATATGCTCGGGAAGAAGCATTCTTCTTGTAAGGTCCTTTGAAACCTCACCTGCAATAAGGTCACGCTGTGTTGCTGCCATAACTGCATCCTTGTTGGAATTTTCTTCCATAACATCCTTGTTGGAGTTTTTGATAAGAGAAAGAATTGAATCATCAGTGGTGTTCGCTTTTCTCACAAGAGCTCTGTTATAGCGGTAAATAATATATGCCTTGGCAAGAGCAAACTTATCAAGCTGCATCAATTTATGTTCAACCATATCCTGAATATCCTCAACGAGAATTCTTGTTCTCTTTTTGTCGCTGATATAATCTGCAATGGCTTCCATCTGATTCCGGGTTATTCTTTCTTCCTCGTCAACGGCATCGTTTGCCTTATTAAGAGCTATGATAATTTTGCTGCGGTCAAAATCTACAATTGTGCCGTCTCTTTTAATTACTGTCATGTTTTCGTCTCCTTTCTGAATTAAAAATATGGTTCAGGATTATATTATATATGATATATTGTGCTTAGTCAATATAAAAACCACAAAATATTGTGGTTTCGAGCTATTTTTTCATTCTTTTAACAATTGATTCGGATTCTTTATCCGCCCCAACTGAACCCACAATATAATATATCTTATTTTGTGCTAAGTCAAGACGAAAACACAAGATTTTGTGTTTTTTACTCTTTGCACAAAAACTTTGACGAAAAAACAGTGAAAAGAATATAAAAGGGCAAAAACCGTCTTCCTTAAAAAGAAAAGCACCCGTTAAGAAAACAACCTTTGTTGCTATCTCAACGGGTAACAGTTTATTCTTTTTCAATATAGTTTTCAGCGGTTATAAGCTCACCCTTTTCGTTCCAGGAGGCTTCATCGGCACAATAATAAAGGTTGCCGTCTTTATCCGTGTAGGGATAATCATAGTATCTGTATTCATCATCGGCAGATTCAAGAAGGTTGTTGTAGTATTCGTCAAGCTCCTCCTCGCTCATATTATCCGTATCATCCGTATAGAGCTCAAGTGAGCCCGCCTTGTCACAGTAGAAATAGCCCTCGGCAGTCACATAACAGTCATAGGAGAAATACGTTTCGCCGTCGGCACGAACATAATAATATTCGTAAATAGAAAGAATATTATCCTCATTTTCCTGTACAGGCTCCTCGACATATTTA
Organism: Clostridia bacterium; assembly: GCA_017472225.1. Classification (GTDB taxonomy): domain Bacteria; phylum Bacillota; class Clostridia; order Oscillospirales; family Acutalibacteraceae; genus UBA6857. Next base: position 14,565 of record JAFUQS010000049.1, read on the forward strand.
TAGGTTCTGCCTTCTTCATCATAAAGAATTACTTCTTTCCAGCTTTCGTAACGGTTACCTTTTTTATCGTAATAAGCACCGTCAACAGCTATTTTGTATTCGACACCCAAAACATCATCCATAAGACCGTCATCGCCGAGAATTGACTGAACGGTTGTAAAACCGATAATTCCACCGACAATAACTGCTGCAATACAGGTTATTATTAAGGCGATGCCCATTATCTTGCTGAGTTTTTTCTGCTTCGCTTTTTCTTCACGATTGATTACAGGCAGGTCTATAAGACACCTTGAGCACATCTGAAAGCTATCGGGATATTTATCTCCGCACTGATAACACACCTTTGTATTCGGACCGGGGAAATCCTTTCTCTTTATAAGAAAAATTATAAGAGTCCAGAAGCCGAACAGAACACCGCAGATATACCATCCTAAAGATAACTTCTGATTTCTGTATTGTGCGGAAAAATGCATAAAGAGTATAGAAAATACTATACATAAAACTTCTAAAACACCGATAATCGGGAAAAATAACGCTAAATCGAATAATTCTTCCATTTTTATTCTCCTTTGTTTTTTACTTTTTTCTGATTTATTAAGCCTTTCAGGCTGAAATCGTATCCGCCGGAAACACTCTTTGCTTTAAGAATTGAATATCCGTCACTTCTGCCAAGTTCTTTTGCGGATATTTTTTCAAGCTTTTCAATAAGCTTTGCAAAGGTTTCCGTCTGCTCTGTCATAAGATCAATGTCAAACTTTTCCATTTCGTGACCTTCACTTACAACACAGAGATAATACGGTGCAGGTACAAGGCTGATTTCGGGAATACCCATTGTAAAGAAGTTTTGTCCCTCTCCGAAATGAAGTGCATTATGACCACGGAGTGTCATTGTGCGCACGGTTTTTCTGTCCTTTACCGTATCAATATAAAGCTTATCCACAAATTTGTTTCCTGTATAAACAAGGTCAATTTCGGGTTTGCCTGTATATTTGTATTCACCGCCAACATCACGCCATTCCTTACAGCCTAAATGCTCAACGGTAAGATTGGCTACACACTTGAAGTGTTCACCCTTGCCGTCCCATAAGTCTCTGTGCATAGCAAGCCAGCGTGATGCAGACTGAAATGAACCTGTTCTGATATCCTCAAAATGAGGCAAGCGGAAATGCCCTGTGGTGAAAAGAAAAATATGCGTTCTCTCGGGCACAGTATCCTTCATGTTTCTCATAAGCTCCAAAAGTGCAATAGGGCCGTTTTCTTCAACACAGTTAGTACCGTCTGTGTGAGTATTTACAATGATATTTTCCTTTTGATTTTTACCCTTGATAATACAATAAAAGCTTTCGGTAAAAGCGTGTTCTTCAATTTCAGCTTCAAGAACGAATTTTGCTTTTTTATGCTCTTTTGCCGCTTCGATTATCTTTTTACCGTCGGTTTCATTGACCCACAGCATAGGCATTTTCTGATAGTCTGCTATAAAAGAAAGGTACTGACCCTCAATCATATCATCGTGAAGACCCTTCCATATAAGTATAACCGCCTTGGCTTTAGCGAGCTTTGAAAGGATACCGTAAAAGCACTGAACAAAGCTTGTAATAACAGGTCCCTCGTATTTCTTTTCAAGAACAACATCGTCAGGATAGCTTGAACGCTTATCAAAGGCTATCTCACTCGGCAGAAAATTGATGTTGTTGACATTGAAAACTGCAATTTTACCATTGGTTTTCGGTATATCCTTTGCGCTTTTAACATATGCGAGCTCCTCAGTTATTCCGTCTGCAGAGGTTTCGCCCGAATAAGGATAAGCCGAAGACACAGAAATGTTGGTTATTTCGTCACCGTCAATTATTTCAATTGAAGATTTCTTTTCTTCCCAGCGTCTGAAATAAAAAGGATCGGAATAAAGCGGTATATCCATTTTTGTTATTTCATCTTTAAGCCATCTGATAAAATCATTGTGGCCTTTACTGCCTGTAAGCCTTGTGCCGAAGGAGTTCATAGTATGCATACCCTCAAGCATTCGCTCTTTTGATATATTAAAATCCATATCGCTTATCCTTCCGTTCAATTTAAACTGTCAGCCCGATCTGTTACCGACTGCCCTTTATATATTAAACGGATTTAAACATCGAATAGTTACAAGCAAATCAAGTTTTTTTACATTTCACATATGACATTTACAAAATAATATACCGACAGGCTCCCCAAAAGCAGGGAGCCTGTTGGTTGTTATTTAACCGTTATACTTTTAACGGGTGAGAATGAGCCATAAACTGTTTTACCGCCAACCTTTTTATAAGCACGAACCTTGAAGTAATACTTCTTGCCGCTTGTAAGGCTGCTCTTTGAGCCCTTGACAACATTTGCCTTGTAGGAAGCAAGCTTTTTGTATCCGCTGCTCTTATTGGTTGAGTAATATACCTGATAACCGCTTTCGCCGCTTACATTTGTCCACGAAAGCGAAGCCTTACCCTTAGATGAAGATGTAACCTTCAATGTAGGTGTCTTGCATTTGGTAGCAGTTTCAAACACTGATGAGTATGCTCCCCGGATAGTATCACCGTCTTTAGTGTAAGCTCTCACTTTATAATTATACTTTGTGCCTGATTTAAGCTTACTTATTCTGAAGCTTGTACCGGTAACATCCTTGAGCTTTTCGTACTTTTTGGTTTTTGTGTTGTACTTGTAAATTCTGTAGCCGTCAGCACCTGTTACCTTGTTCCACTTAAGGGTGATTGTGCTTGTTGTCTGAGTAGCAGTAATCTTACTTACGGCCTTGGGAGCGATGGTGAAGTAAAGCTTCTTTTCGCCACTGTACTTACCCTTGAAGGTAATTCTGACAGTATACTTACCGGGTAACTTTCTTCCGCTTTCATAAGAAACAGTATAGTCTGTATTCTTCTTTAAGATGTTGCCCTTACTGTCTTTTACAGTTACAGACGGTTTTCTTGCTTTGCCGTTGTAGGTATAAGCTGTGGCAGAAAGAGTTATTACTTTGGGATAATAGATTGCAGTTGTTGATTTTATATATCCGCAAACAGAACACTTATTTTCAGTTTTACCGTTCTTTGAAAGCGTGGCTTTTGTGGTCACATACTTATAAGAATGAGTAATACTTCTTTTTGCTGTGCAATAACTTCTGTTACAGGTTGTATCGCAAGCGTTTGAATATGAATGTCCAAGCTTTGCAATTGTTTCTGTATAAGAAGCACCGCATCCGCAAGTGAATGTTTTTATACCTGTTTTTTTACAAGTCGGAGCTTTTGTAGTTTTACCTTCACTCCAATTATGAACAATTTCATAATAAAGAGTCTTACTGCCTGCATAGTTGCCGATATAATCGATCCTGACGCTGTATTGTCCGCAGTATTTTGAATCAGACAAATAAGTAACCTTATAATCTCTGTTCAGGGTTAAAAGCTCTCCCGTACTGTCTTTTGCAGTAACACCGGGCTTTTGAATCTTACCATTGTAAGTTAATTTTGTCTTTGAAAGCTTTACTTCTCCAACCTTGTATATAACGGTTTTGTCTATATAACTCATACAAATACTGTTGTTAACCGTAAAAGTAATAGTAAGGTCAATACCGTCATTTTCATCAGTTGCGGCATTGAATTTCTGCGCTGTAACATTATCGCTGTTGACAACAATATCATACTCATTGTGTCCTACAAGCTCACGCTTTACCACAGTTTCACCGCAAACGGAGCAATGACTCTGATGAGTATAGCCGGGCTGCGTTCCTGTGGGAGCAACAGCAGGAATATCAATAATTTCAGTATGACCGAGAGGCTCTATAACAGTTATTTCTGATCTTGTTTTTCCGCAGTAGCAGTGCTTTGATTTTACACCGGGCTCGGTACAGGTGGGCTCTTTATCGGTGGTAAAATCCGAATAATGATGCCTGGACGACCAGCCACTCACCTCTTTCTGATAGCTGTAACCGCAAGTACAGGTGTAAACATTGTAAATCCGTGTACGGCAGTCTGAAGCCGGGGTTGTGGTTAAGGTGTACGAATGGGAATGGCCCTCCACGGGAACAAATTTATAGCCATGTGTGTTGGCGTAAGTTTCGGCACTGCTGCCGGTATAACCGTGAAATGTAACATCCGAAGGCAGGTATAAGAAGGCTATATCTGTATCGAAGGCTGTGAAGAGATACAAATCCTTTAATGAACCGTCTCCTTTGAAGCAGTCACTCATAAACCTTACATTATCCCTTAATGTTGCTTTTTCAAGTCCGAGACATTCTGCAAACGCCTCATAAGACACGGTGCTGTTCTCTTTAATGTCAATCTCTTCAAGAGATGAGCAGCTGTAAAAGGCTCTTTCATCTATGTTAGTGCCCTGCATCGGAAGATTAACACTTTTAAGTCTGAGACACCGATAGAAAGCTCTGTAGCCAATGTAGCTGACTTTTTCAAAGGGTACACTTGTGAGAGAAACACACATTTCAAAAGCACACACATCTACCTTAGTCACCGTATCCCAGAAATCAGCCGTCTTAAGCTTTGAACAACCGCTGAATGCATATGTGTTGATTGTGGTAATATCCGTTTCAGAAGAAAAGCTTTCCAATGAACTGCAGTTTCTGAAGCAGAAGGCGGGAACATCGGTAAAGCCTTCGGGCATTGTAAATTCCTTAAGAGCATTACAGTCACTGAAGCAGCCTTTGCCGATAACCTCCACGGAGTCGGGAAGATATATGGATTCAAAGCTCATATATTTGAAAGCATAAGCTCCGATTTCCTTGAGCTTGTTGCCTAAAACAAGTTCAGTTACGCCACTGCAATTTGAAAAAGCGTTTTCACCGATCTTTGTAACATTTTCGGGAACTTCAATTTTTTTAAGACCGGTGCAGCCGGAAAAGGCGCCGTCCCTGATTTCGGTCATATCTTTATTAAGCTTTATTTCCTCTATGCTTTTACAACCGGAAAAAGCTCCACTTCCGATATCCTTAACACCGGAAATAAAATCAACATCCGAAAGAGACGAACAACCGGCAAAGGCTCCGTCTTCAATTTTTGTTATGCCTTCGGTTCCGTTTATTTCCCGGAGAGCCTGACAGCCTGAAAACATACTTACACCGAAGCTTTCGGTACTCGGATTTAAAGTCACCTTTTTGAGCATTTCACAATCGTAAAATACATTTTTACCGTATGTATTATCGGCAGAAGCAACAGTTACTTCCTTAAGATTGAGGCACGATGCAAAGGCATAATCGCCCACATTTATGCCTTCACCCTTCAGAACCAAACCTGTCAAACTGTTACATTCGGAAAAGGCATACCCAGATATTTTCTTTACGGATGCCCCGATTGTAAGAGTACCCGTCAAGCCATCACACAAGTAGAAGGCTTTACTGCCGATCACTTCAATGCTTTCGGGAAGAATAACTTTTTTCTTGCACGATGCAAATGCCTGACTGCCGATTTCGGTTATGCCCTCGGACACGGTTACCGAGTTGTAATTCGCACATTTTTTTATAAAGCCGTCGGCAACCTTGGTTACGGGAATTCCGCCGTATTCGGAAGGAATAACAATGTCTCCTCCTGTTAAACTGAATTTTGCTTCATAAGTTCCGTTATCAAGCATTTCAAAATATATGTCGTCGGTTTCAGACAATCTCACAGTTTTACTTTCGGAGGTTGCTTTTATACGGAAAGTATATTCCGTACCCTTCTGATAGGTCTGCTTGTCGGTGTATGTAACACCGTTAAAATTATGTTTTGTTATATCCGTATCTATTTCAACATTGGAAGTATTGCTGAAACAGAATCTGTATTCACCTGTCTCCTGAGGGATTATGCTTACTGAAATCCACTCGTCCTTTTTGCAATATATATCCCCAAAAACTCTGCTCCCGGGTATACCGTTGAACACATAATTTTCTAATACGGATATTTCAAAGGGCAGTTCATACCCCTCGTAAACGAGAACGGAATTATATGTTCCCGGTTTACTGATGTCGGCATCCTTCCAATCAACAGTAAACCTGTTCTTGAGTGATATGGATGTTCCGTCGTCATAGGTAACCTTGATGACTGCACCGCTTTTACTGAAATTTGTGTCCTTACCTACAAAATAAATAAGCTGTGCGGGAAGAGCAGACATAGTAACGGATGCTATTGTCTTTTCTTCAAAGGGCTCAAATCTGATTGAGTAATTATCAGCATAAGAATCTGCTGTTGAAGTGCAGTTTGCTTTTATGGTTGCCGTCAAAGGAATGGCAGTGAATTTCTTGCCCGCATCGGTTAATGTTGTCCTTGATATTTCCGTCTTATCGTTCATAAAGGTAATTTCGGCAAGACTGCTGCAGCCGCCGAAGGCACCTGTTGAAACCTTGGTCACACTTTCGGGCAAGACAACGGATTTAAGGCTCGTACAGTATAAAAATGCGCTGGCTCCGATCTGAGTGAGCTTGCCGAAAACAACACTTTCAAGAGAAGTGCAGTTTTTGAAGGCCCGTTCACTGACAACTTTAAGGCTTTTGAGATTGATCTGCTTAAGGCTTTCACACTTTGAAAAAGCATAGCTTCCCATTGAGGTTACACCTTCGCCGGAAAATTCAGAAAGGCTTTTGCAACCGTAAAAGGCATAAGCCCCGATACTGCTCATACGGTATACACTTTTAAATTCCGTAAGAGCAGCACAGCCGTAAAAGGCTTTATCACGGATTGTGGTTGTTGAAGATTTTATTTCAACACTTTCAAGACCTGTGCAGAGATAAAATATTCCCACGGGAAGCGATTTCAGGCTTTTCGGAATAACTATACTCTTCAGGGAGGTACAGTTATAAAAAGCATACTCGTCAATAACGGTAAGCGTTTCTTCAAGATTTATTTTTTCAAGACTCAGGCAGTTATAAAAAGCTCGTTCAGATATTTTATATACTGTTTCAGGCAACTGCAAAGAAGCAAGCTTTTTACAGTTATAAAAGCTGTAGCTTCCTATAGTAAGAATAATCGGAGACAAAGAAATGCTTTCTGCCACGGAAAAGCCATAAAAGGCGTAATCACCGACAGAGGTTATTTCGTCAGAAAATTTTATCGCCTTTGCTTTATCTCTGTATCCCGACCAGGACGGAATCGGTGTATCCGTATCGGAATCGTAATCATAGTTATACATTTCTCCGCTGCCCACCAGCAAAAGCTCGTCTTCATTGGTATAGTACCAATAAATGTTTTCTCCGCATTTGCCGGTTCCGACTACAGTTATTTCTGTTGATTCCCTGCAGTAATCACAGATTTCATCTTCATCCTCATCAATATGAAGTATCTCCGACTTTTTTACGTGTCCCGATGTCCACATCTTACACCTTTCACACCATACACCCTCAGTATATCCCTCGGTGCCGTCGCAGTAGCTGTTGCTTTCAGGAACGGTAACAAGTGTGTCATCGCATATACAGAAAAGAGTAAAGCGGCTGTTGAACTTCTGTGAATACTTTTCTGCCGTTGAACCAACTAGGCCCTCAAAGGTTGCACCGTGAGGGATACCTGCAGTTGTGTCAGGAAAAACACAATACGGATTATAAATAATAACCTTCGTTACATTTGTCTGAGTTTTATACCAACCGTTTGCAATGCTTGTTATTTCGGAGCCTAAAACCAATGTGGGAGTCTCTGTGTTTATTTCTTTAATAAGGCAATTATTGATATAAAGAATACCGTCTTTTATATTTTCGGGATTGTTGTATGCTGCCGTACCGTCAAAAGCACTGCTGCCAATACTCATATATCCGTTTTTGAATTCTATATCATCAAGCTCCGTACAGCCGTTGAAAGCATAATTACCTATCGTCCTGACCTTTTCGGGTATGGTGATTTTTTTAAGAGAGGTACATTTTTCAAATGCCGATGAGCTTATTCCCGCAAGACTGTCCGACAGCTTTATTTCAGTCAGAGAGCTGCAGCCGTAAAATGCATCACTGCCCATACTTATGACCGTATCGGGCATAACAAAGCTTTCAAGGCTTGTGCAGTTTCTGAAGCTCTCTTTTCCTATTCTTTCCAGATCCTCTGCAAAATCAACACTTTCCAGGCCATTACAATAAGCAAACACACCCGGTTCTATTGCCTTTATGCTGTCAGGGATATGAACCTGCTTCAATTCCCGGCAGCTGCGAAAGGCATTCTCGCCGATAAAAGTAAGGCTTTCAGGCAGAGAAATATCTTCGAGCACATAACAGTAAGCAAAGGTTTCCTTGCCGATGCTTCTGATATTTTCCGACATAACCACCGTTCTGAGAGATGAACAGTTAAAAAAGGTTCCGGTTATACTTTCAACGGTATCTGACAGCACAGCAGTCTCAAAACCTTTACACTGAAAAAAATAATTTCCCTCAAGCTTTACTATGCCTTCACCAAAAACAGCCTTTTTAATCATGCCGTCCTGACCGTAGGAGTCCCAGGGCGCATCATATTTTTCGAAGTTATATACATCCCCTGTGCCATAAAAACCGATTGTGCCTTCATCATAAAGCACCCAGCAGACAGTATCGCCGGCAATACCTGAAGCAACGACGCTGCTGTCAAGGCTTACCTCACACTTATCACAAATACGGTCTTCATTTTCACCAAAATGATTTATCTTCGTATTCAATCTGTGTCCCGATTCCCATATCTGACAGCTTTCACAATAGGCACCCTCTGTATAGCCTATTGTGCCGTCGCAATAGCTTTTCGTTTCTTCAACAATTATACGGTCTTCGCAGCGGCAAAGCTTCTGAAATTCACGGCCGAAGGCTACAGCATAGCTTTCAGCCGTTGAACCTTCATCAGCCCAGATAACGGCATCCGGAGGAAACGTACCGGAAATTCTGCTTATAGCACAGTTCGGGTTATACACCTTGATTTCCTCTATTTTTTCATTATAACCAAAGCAGTCATTAGCAATAGAAGTAATATCTTCACCGATAACTATAACAGGCTCATCGGTCACAGCTCTTATCAGAAAGCTGTCAATGATAAACAGACCGTTATGCCAATTATTCTCATCCTTATAAATCGGAGCTGATGTCGGGAATGAGGAATCATTTATGACTGCATACTTGTTCCTTATCTCAAGCTTTTCAATATTATCCAGATTAAGAGAATCAATTACCGTTACGGTTTCAGGAATAATAAGCTCTTTGATATTTTTTCCATATAAAAAGCCAAATGTGTATTCAATACGGGTAACAGGATAATCACCGAGATAAGCCAATATCTCTGTCACCTCACCGACATCCTCAGTGACATCTATAACGCTGACAATACCTTTTTCACCAATACTGTACTCAACACCGTCTATGGTATAATCCTTTCCTATCAGATATTCAGTTTCCGCAACGGGTACTTCCTCGGTTGCAGCTATTACTTCAGTTGTGGTTACTTCCTCGGTGGCAGTTGTTTCCTCGGTCGTCTCTTCCGTTACGGTTATATCCTCGGCAACAGTTGTCATTTCTGCTGTTGTACTCTCTTCGGCAAGGGTAGTTACCCCCTCAGCAAACACATTCAAAGGCAGAGATGTAAAAATCATTAAGCATATCAATAGTACGGAAAGTAATCTTTTTGCAGTAATCATTCTTTTCTCCTCCTTTTTCTTTTCTTGTTTTAAAATTATATCATTCATTTGCATCAATGTCCATCCTTTCAAAGGAATTCAGATAAGCCTCTTAAATCTGAAACAAATATATGTTACAATAGGATGACAAGTATAAATCCGAACCCGGATTATGCTTATCCCTCAACTGAACGTCTGAGGTCTCTCACTACTATAAACGGATAAAAAATAAAAAAACTTACAAAAATTTGAAAAAATGTAAGTTTTCATAAATTATCTTCGTTTACAGTTATGAACGTCTAAAAAAACACAAGCAGGAGCAAATATATGTTACTTTTTTATACACTTCTTATAGAAGAAGACGATGACAAAATAAAGTTTGAAAAAATCTATACCTTATACAGAAAGAAAATGTGGTATGCGGCAAACTCGGTTTTATCCGATCCCCATCTTGCCGAGGATGCGGTACATAACGCATTCATCGGAATTGCAAAAAATATAAAAAGGATAGAATCCGCAGACTCTGCAAAAACTCTTTATTATGTCATTACGGCTTCCAAAAACGCCGCAATTGATATATCAAGAAAAAACAAGGGTATCATTGAAACAGATGTTGACGAGCTTTACGATGTCAGTGATAAAGAAAGCAGTTCTTTTGACAAGGTATTTGAAACAGAGGATTTTATAGTTAAGACTCTTGCTGCTATGCCTACCATTTACAAGGATGTGCTGTACCTTCTGATAGTGGAGCAGATGTCCGAAAAGGAAATTGCCGAGCTTTTAGGAAGAAAACCCGGCACCGTTCACCAACAGGTAAGGCGGGGCAGAATGATTTTGAAAGAAGAACTTATGAAAGGAGCAAAAGTCAATGGAAATAAGTGACGCTATGTTAGCCTCAGCTTTAATAAAAGTGAAAAGCTATGATATTTCCGCCATTCCCGATGACAACGAAATAGACCATAACTTCAGTGCAGAATTTGAAAGGAAGATGGATCAGCTTATATCTTCTCTTGACCAAAATAAAAAGAGCATTTCATTTTTCAGAAATACTCTTACAAAAGCGGCAGTCATAATTATCGCTCTTTGTATCGGTGTTTTTTCTCTTATTATGATAAGCCCTCAGGCAAGAGCAGACTTCAGAAATGCTGTGATGGAGTTTTATGAAACACACATCAAGTTCTATTTTCTCTCAGCGGATGAAACATCAACTGATTTCAGCAGCTATGAAAGCATATATGCAGATTACACACCCCAAGGCTTCACTTTGAAAGAAAAATTTAATGAATATGAAGCTACAGGATACAAATATGTAAGCAAAGAGGAAAATCTAACTTATGATATTTATGTTTCTCTTAACGACGGACTTTCAGTGCATACCGATAAGGACAAAAACAATGTCGAAGAAATCAGAGTATCGGGAAGGGATGCATATCTCATCACAGGTGAGAATGAAGGAAAGCCTTATTCTACTCTGATTATCACCGGAAATAAGATAACCGTTACGATTTACGGTCAGCTTGACAGAGAAGAAATAATCAGAGTCGGTGAATCAATTAAAGAAGAATAAAAAATACGAAAGTGCAGCAGTCGTAGAGGCTACTGCGCTTTCGCTGTTATGAAGTATATTGTTGAATCAAAAACTACTTTCCCGGCACAATGACATCAGTAGCATCAAGCTCTGAAAGGTCAAGCTTTATGTCAATATGTGTATCGGTTTTTTTCTAACCAACTGAACAACCGTCTCGCCATAGCTTGAGTCGATGCCGTCAATAACCAAGGTTACCGGTAATTGGTCGACTGTGTCCGTTGATGGAAACAAAACAACTACGTCTAGACATTGATATATATGCCCATATTTTGCTGCCATTACTCTATCAGACCTCCCGACTATATGTCGAGAGGTCTGATTCATTTTTCTATCTCTTATATTTAACTACCGATGACCAAGGACCATATATCTTTTTGCCATCAACCACCTTGTAAGCTCTTACTTTATAATAATAAGTCTTTCCTTTTGTTGCTGAAATAGTTTTGTTCTTTCCGGATGTTGTCTTATACGTTGCTACAATATTTGTTCCGGTCTTGCTTGTGGATTTAGAAATCTGATAGCCTGTTTCACCGGAAATATTTGTCCAGGAAACTTTTACCTTTGAACTAGATTTAGCCACTTTAACACCGGTAACCTTCTTCAATGTATAAATGCTTGTAGACTTACCTGCATTTTCGCACTTGTTACCATTTACAGTCTTATAGGCAACAACTTTAATATTGTATTTCACACCGTCTGAAAGGTTAGCCAATTTAATGGATGTTCCTGTTGTAGTCTTGGACGACCATGTGCTTGATGTAGATTTCTTGTAATAAACCTTATATCCTGATGCACCTGACACCTTCTTCCAGGATACCTTTACATCATCATAACCATATAGCTTAGCGGTTACGGAAGATGGATTCTTAGGTCCTATTGTAAAGTACAAAGTCTTGCTTCCGGAATAGTCCCCCTTAAAAGTAACCTTGGCGCTATATCTGCCAATTGATTTTCTGGTAGAAGAACTATATGTTACAGTGTAATCTTCACCTTTTATAAGTTTATTGCCTTTAGAATCCTTTACAGTTACGGTAGGCGTTTTCTTTTTTCCATTGTATGTATATGCTGTTGCAGAAAGAGAAACTGATGAAATCTTGTAAATCGTCTTTTTTGATTTCACATCACCACAAGTTTTACATACCTCTTTAGATAATCCATTCTCGCTGGTTGTTGCAGGAGTAAGTTTTGTTCTATACGAATGACCTAAAGCATCTATTTTTTCGGTCCGGATAATTTGACCACAAACAGTACACTCGATATATTTAGTCCCACAATCCACACAAGTTGCATGTGTCTCCACAATCCAATCGCTATTTATATGGTCCTTAGTTTCATAATGCCAAACTACATCTTGAATTGCAGAATTAAAACTGCCAATTGTAATATTATTTTTATCTGTAGTACTTCCGGCGTAAAAAATATTTTTTAATTTAGTACACATATAAAATGCGTTAGATCCAATGTTTGTCAAACCATTTCCAAGTGTTATAGTAGATAAACCGGTACAATAGCTAAATGCACTATCGCCGATAGTTTTTACACTGTCAGGAATGTTAATTGAAGTAAGGCTGACACAATTATAGAAAGCACCATGGCAAATATCCGCTACCGAGGAACCAATATTAACAGAATTAAGATATCTACACATCTGAAAGGCACTAGGACCTATAGTGGTTACAGAATCCGGGATAGTCACAGATGTCAATCCATCGCAACCATAAAAAGAGTTCCATCCTATACTTGTTACAGAGTTACCCATTGTAATCGTAGCGAGATTATCGCAACAATAAAAAGCATAATTACCTATATTTGTTACACCATTGCCAATAGAAACTGATGTAAGTCCATCATAATTGCAAAAAGCATAATTACCTATATTTGTTACATCGTCAGGGATGATTAAATCAGTTACTAAATTCCCATTCAGATACAAATTCTCAGCTTCATTTAATGGATTAGCATGTTGGTTATTAAAATTTATATCACACCATGCTTTAAGAGATTTTATATAGACCGATGTAAGGAAAAAGCAGTCGAAGGCATCTTCGCCTATTGTTGTTACTCCATTACCTAACGAAATTGATGTTAGTTTGGAACCATAAAAAGCCCTTTTTTCTATACTTGTTACAGAATCAGGAATTGTGACGGATTCGAGATAATCACAGCTTACAAAAGCCTGTTCGCCAATCCTTGTAACGCTATTAGGAATTTCGACCGATCTGGTATAACAATTATAGAAAGCACAATTACCTATTTCCGTAATTCCGTTTTGAATAACAATAGCTTTAACATTTGGAGCAATTGGAAACCACGGAGCGCATTTAGAAGATGATGTTGTATAATCATACATCGCACCAGAACCTATTATAGTAAGGGTTCCCAATTCATCAAGCGTATAAGTAACATTTTCTCCACATGTACCACTTTTTACAATTTGGGGACTTTCTGTGTTATCTGTTGCGAGCACATTCATCGGCATCATAGTTACAACCAATGCCACCGTTAGAATTAACGATAAAATCCTAATCTTCAGATTAGTTACATTCTTTTCCATAATCTTATCCTTCTTTCCGGTCAATTGTATATCAATCATTATGATACACTCATAGATAATAATTGTATCACAATTTGTCTGCAAGTTCAATTACCAATTTTAAATATCTTTGTACATATTATTATAAACAATCATGTTTACCCATTTAATAAAATATTCCTATTCACACAGCCACAACCAGTAGTAACTCGACCTTATACAAACTGAAGCAACAGAACTAATGGCAATTACAATAAAAAAGGGATTCCTGGAACATTCCCATAATGGTTCTTTGCTCAGAATCCCTTAATTTCAACACTTTTCAGTTGTTTATTTATCTTTTCTTGACAGCAGACATACCGTCTCGACTGTTGTTTCACTGTCCCAACGGATATGAGTCACATTCTCATCCCCGTCATAAAAGACGAGGAATTTGAAATTGATACATTTTAACAGTCTGCCGTTGGGCTGTTCTTCTTTGAATATTTCAACGCTTTCAATAAAGGTGTTAAGAAACTTCTTTTTCTCAGCATCAGTAAACTCCTTGTACATTGTACCATAATAATGCAGAAAAAGATAGACATTTTCACCTGATATTTTTTCTTCTTTTATATTTGCTATGCGAGCTTGCAATTCTGTTATTTGCTCCTCAACAACTTCTATCTCATCATAGAAGTCATAAAGTCTGTTTTGCATATCCTGATACTTCTTATCGTAATGCCTGTCTGTGACATCAAGAGTATCCATTTGAGATGCAAGCTTTCTCTTTGACATTACAAGCTGATTTAACTGCTTTTTAAATAGCTGATGCTCTTTTTCTCGGTCCTCTTCGTACCGAAGAAATATCCTTGTCCGAAGAAGCAATAAACAAAATCAAGGGATACGGGACAGATAAGAAAACCGAAAGACTTATGATTATTTTAGCCGAATACTACCAAGCCAACAAAGCACTTGAATCTGATTGGGTTATTATTCCGAGGGCAAATATCTCTGCATACCTTGGCTCTGCCACCTATGTGGACATTTACGAGCAGAGAATTCCTGAAGGCTTTATGGAGAAAAAGCCTGAAACGGGTGGAGTGTCAATGGTGAGGGTAATGTGTAGGTGTATTTGCAAATTTTGAATTTATGCACAAAGCAAAAAGAGCAGCTTTGAATCAGTGCCTTCCGACATAAAGTTGCTCTTTATTATTTTTCATTAGTATTTACATAAATTATATAATGCTCCGTTGCAGCATGTCTTTGATAATTATTCCGAGCAGAGAATTAAGGCTCTGCCCGGTTTTTTGTTTTGTGTTTTATAACAAAATCAAACGGTCTTGTGTTGCAACTTCTCGGCTTGCAGTTATATTTACTGTATTGAACATCAGACGCATATCTGACAAAAATGCCATAGCAAGGCAAATCCCA
>JAFUQS010000050.1 GCA_017472225.1 Clostridia bacterium
CTGATAGAAGATATAGCCCTCTTTATACTCAGTTGTGTAAACAAGGTTTTCCTCTATGAAGCCGTGGTCAAAGAAGTATTTGTATTCGTCATCCTCACGGATTTCTTCAATATATTTACCCTCAAACTCAGGGATAACAACTTCGTCTGTATTTGTAAAGAAGAACCATGCTATGCCGATTATGATAACAACAAGAGCAAAGATAATGCCGACAAGAATAGGCAGTGTATAGCTCTTTCTTGCGATTTCTTCATTTTCATAATCATATTCATCAGGCTCCTGAGTAATTACGGTAGCTCTGGTATAGCCTGAATCATCCTTACCTACAGGTAAACCTGAAGCATAAGCAGCATTCCTCTTTGATGCCTGTGAATATGCAGATGCAGTTGTGAAACTGTAATCAAACTTTGTGTTGGGATTTCTTCTCAGCTCTGCAATATCAAGAAGCATTTCAGATGCAGACTGATATCTGTCTGTTTTGAGCTTCTGCATTGCTTTCATTGTAATCTGTTCTATACCTACGGGGATTGCAGGATTGATTTTTCTGGGAAGAACAGCATCCTTCTGAAGCTGCATGAGAGCAACGGACACTGCACTGTCAGACTGAAACGGAAGCTGACCTGTAATCATTTCATAAAGCAGAACACCTACTGAGTAGATATCTGTCTTATTGTCAACAACCTCGCCCTTTGCCTGTTCGGGGCTGATATAATGAACAGAACCGATTGCAGCACCGTCTGACATTGTCTTTGTGTCGCTCATATTATTGAAACGTGCAATGCCGAAATCAGCAACCTTTATTGTTTTGTAGTCCTTGAGAAGCATTATGTTCTGCGGCTTGATGTCACGGTGGATAACACCTTTTTCGTGAGCATGCTGAAGTGCCTTGAGAATCTGTGCAGTAAAAATAACTGCTTCACGCCAGTCAAGAACACCTCTCTTCTGGATGTACTGCTTGAGAGTAATACCCTCGATATACTCCATTACGATGTACTGTACATTCTCGCCGAAGCTGACATCATAAACTTTTACAATGTTCTGATGTGACAGAACGGCAATTGCCTTTGACTCATTCTTGAAGCGTCTTCTGAATTCATCATTTGCCTTGTGCTCATCCTTGAGTATTTTGACTGCAACTGTCTTATTATCTATGTTATCAATTGCTTTATAGACAACAGCCATACCGCCGACACCGATTATTTCTTTAAGTACATAACGGTTACTGAGAACTTTTCCGATATAATTTTCCATATCTTCACCTTAACTCTTCATTATTACTGCCGTGATATTATCTCTTCCGCCTTCTGCATTTGCAAGCCTTATCAGACGGTCTGCAAAATTGTGAAAATCCTCTCCCTGAAGATTTTCCTGCAGAACACTATCGGGAACGTGGTTTGTAAGACCGTCCGAACAAAGAAGAAGCATATCGCCTGACGAAAGGATTATGTCTTCAAAATCCACTTCAACATCGTCGTAGGTTCCGCCCAGTGCTCTCGTGATTATATTCTTATGAGGATGATGCTCAGCTTCTTCCGCAGTAATCAGCCCTGCATCAACCATTTCCTGCACAAGTGAATGGTCCTTCGTGACCTGTGTTATGACATCACCCGTGACATAATAACAACGGCTGTCTCCCACATGAGCAATGACTGCATTACCGTCAAGACACACAGCAACAACAGCTGTCGTACCCATTCCGTAAAGCTCAGCATCCTTCTGTGCACGGTCAAAAATATCACCGTTTGCCGCAATTATTGCCGACTCGAGAACATTCTTCACGGAAGAAGAGCTCATTCCCTTACGGAAATTGTTTTTTATGCAGCCGGATATTTTTTCAACTGCAATCTTACTTGCAACGTTTCCCCCTGCATGCCCTCCCATGCCGTCACAAACGACAGCCCAGGCACCGCCGGGGAGTTCACCGATAGCATATGAATCCTGATTGGAATCACGGACCATACCCACATCGGTTCCTGCTGAAATTTTCATATAATATACACCTCCGAAAAACCGGATTAATTACTTTACTCTTCCTTTTTACTGCTTCTGCGGAGCTGTCCGCATGAAGCGTTTATGTCAGAACCGAGCTTTCTTCTGACAGTAACGGCATAACCGTTCTTTTCAAGAATGGCAGAAAATGACTCAATTCTTTCACGGCTGCTTTTTTTACAGCCTGTTTCCTTTACTTCATTGACGGGTATAAGATTGACATGGCAGAGAATTCCTCTGAGCTTCCTTGCAAGAAGCCTTGCGCAATCATCGCTGTCATTGACACCGCTTACCATGGCATATTCAAAGGAAATCCTTCTTCTTGTTGTATCGGTATATTTCTTACATGCCGTAAGCAGCTCATCAATGCTCCACTTTCTGTTGACGGGCATCATTGAGCTTCTGATTTCATCATCGGGAGCATGCAGTGAAACCGAAAGCGTCAGCTGAAGGTCCTTTTCCATAAGGTCATATATCTTTGGCACGACACCGCATGTGGAAAGGGAGATATGTCTCATGGACATATTCTGACCGTTTTCATCTGTAATAAGACTCAGGAACCTCATGACATTGTCATAGTTATCAAGGGGTTCACCCATTCCCATAAGAACAACATGGGAAATTTTTATGTCATTATCACGCTGTGCCTCATAAACCTGCGAAAGGATTTCCGATGCGGTAAGATTACGGACAACACCGTCAAGAGTGGATGCACAGAACTTGCATCCCATTCTGCAGCCGACCTGAGTTGACACACATATTGTGTAACCGTACTTATATTTCATAAGCACCGATTCAATGAATTCGCCGTCGTGCAGCTTATAAAGATACTTCTGAGTATAATCATACTCCGAAATTAATTTTTTTTCAATAGATACTGTAAATATGACAAAATTGTCATTAAGTTTCTGTCTTAATGCCTTTGAAATGTTTGTCATGTCATCAAAAGATGTCACACAGGACACATGAAGCCATGAATAAATCTGTTTTGCCCTGAATGCAGGCTCACCCAGCTCCTTTACAGCAGCCGTAAGCTCCTCAAAGGACATTGAAAGTATATCTCTTTTTTCCATTTTTTACTCAACCCTTTCAAATGCCGCAATAAAGAAGCCGTCACAGTCATAGTCATGGGGCATCACCGTAAGGAATTCACCGTCACGCAAGCCCTTTATTTCATCATCAATATGAACTGCCCTGAAGTCCTTCCGTTCTTCAAGGAAGGCTCTGCAGACATGTGCATTTTCTTCAGGCAGAAGTGTGCATGTGGAATAGACAAGCTTTCCGCCTTTTTTCAGAAAACGGGATGAATTGAGAAGAATCTCAAGCTGTAATACGGGCAGAGAAGCAATCTCTTTTTCATCCTTATAACGGATTTCGGGCTTCTTTCCCGTAACACCGAAGCCTGAGCACGGAACATCACAGAGAATTCTGTCAGCAACAGGCATGGGAGCTTCCCTGTCAGTGCCGTCACGGAGCATTGTATCGACAATTGTTATGCCGAGTCTCTCCGCAGTGTCATTTATGAGCCTTAGCTTATGCTCATGTATATCGCATGAAATAATTCTGCCATCATTTTCCATAAGCTGTGCCATCGTCATTGTCTTTCCGCCGGGAGCAGAGCAGACATCAATCACCGTTTCACCCTTAACGGGAGAGAGCACACGGCAGCAGAGCTGTGAGGACAGATCCTGCACATGGAAGAGTCCCTTTGCGAAATCCTCATTTTCTGCAATATTTCCCGGATTTTTCAGCACATAACAGTCATCGGGGAATGCAGTTTTTTCGCATTCAGAAGAAAGCTCTTCACTCTTCAATGTGTTTTTTCTTATGTATATTGCAGAGTTATCAAGGGATGACGCCATAATTTTTTCTGCATTTTCTCTTCCGAAATACTCCGAAAAACGGTCACATATATACGGCGGAAATGAATATTTTACGCTGAGATAATCATTTTTATTTTCATCAGGAAGACACAAGCCGTTCACGGAGACCTTTCTCAGCACTGCATTGACAAGTCCCGAAGCAAATGCACAGCCGTTCTTTTTGGCAAGCTTTACACTTTCGTTTATTGCCGCAGATGCAGGGATTTTATCCATAAACAGAAGCTGACATGCACCCATTCTCAGGATTGTAAGCACCTGAGGCTTGAGCTTCTTAAGAGGCTGTGAAAGGTACAGCGCAAGATTGTAATCGGTGGTGATTTTTCTTTCAAGAACGGTTTTTACAAGCCTGTGATAGAGGAGTCTGTCGTTTTTTGACATGGCAACAGCTCCCGGTGTATCCGAGAGCAGGAGATTTGAGTATGAATTATCTCTTTCAATTTTGCACAGCGTATGAAAAGCTGCCGTTCTTGCATCTGACATATTTTTCCGTCCTGAATTTTAATCGTTTCTTCTTCTGCCGAGGAAAAGAACTGCAAAACGAAGAAGGTTTGCAAGGGATACTGCAAGGGCTGCGACATATGTCATTGCAGCTGCAGAAAGCACCTTCTTTGCACCTTTTATTTCTTCATCTCCCCTGAGAAGACCTGTTTCATCAATAACCTTTACTGCTCTTGAGCTTGCATTGAACTCAACGGGAAGTGTAACAAGCTGAAAAACAGTAATAAGTGAATAAAGCCCGAGACCGATAAGAACAAGAGGCTCAAAGCCGAGGAAATAACCTGCAAAAGCAAGAGGTATTCCGAGATATGAACCGATATTACAGACGGGAACTATTGCATTCCTGACCTTTATGGGCACATAGCCCTGAGCATGCTGTGCTGCGTGACCTGCCTCATGACAGGCAATACCCACAGATGCAATACTGTTGCCGTAATAAACCTCACGGGAAAGTCTTATAACTTTATGTCCGGGGTCAAAATGGTCTGACAGCTTACCTGTCGTCTCCACAATATGAACATCTGTTATGCCGTAATATCTCAGCACTGCAGCTGCAGCCTGAGCACCTGTGTAACCGCTTGTATTCCTGACCTTTGACATTTTTGAATAAGTCGTTTTAACCTTTGCCTGAGCAATCAGTGAAAGGATGAATGCAGGAACGACAAGAAGCAGGTACAGCATATTACTGTCGAAATAATAACTGAAATAACCGGGCACAGAGGACACTCCTTTCAGAAAATATTATCCGAGCTTTGTGTCAGAGGTAACGGGATGGCCAGCAAGGAACTGCTTTGCTTCGAGTCTCTTTCCGCCTTCAAGCTGTAATGAGAGAACCTCAATAAATTTTCCGTCACCGCATGTCACAAAAACTTTGTTTTTGTCTTCTTTAAGTTTACCCGCTTCAAGTGATGATTTTTCATCCGTCAGACGGGTGGTAAAAATTTTAATTTTTTTGTCACCGTAAAATGAATATGCAACAGGCCACGGAGCCATTCCCCTGACAAGGTTATGCACCTCAAGGGCTGATTTGCTCCAGTCGATGACTGCTTCATCCTTGGAAAGCATCCGGGCATATGTTGCCTTTGACTCATCCTGCTTTACAGGTGTGATTTCACCCTTTGTGTATTTTTCGATTGTTTCAATAAGCAGGTCGGGAGCAGACTGAGCAAGGGCATCAAACACCTCACCCGAAGTGGCATTGATGTCAATTTCATATTCGCTTTTAAGAAGCATATCTCCCGTATCAAGGCCTTCACCCATGAGCATGGTTGTTATACCTGTAACCTTGTCACCTGCAAGGACGCTTCTCTGAATGGGAGCGGCACCTCTGTACTTTGGCAGAAGTGAGCCGTGAACATTGATACATGCATATTTAGGCAGGTCAAGGATATTCTTCGGAAGTATCTTTCCGTATGCGGCAACGATGAAATAATCGGCACCGAAGCTCTTCAGATACTCATAGGCTTCTTCGCTTCTGAGTGTCTGAGGCTGATAAACCTCTATTCCGTGCTTCATTGCACACACCTTCACATCAGAGGGTGTGAGTATCTGCTTTCTGCCCTGAGGCTTGTCGGGCTGTGTGACGACACAGCAGACATCATAGCCGTCCTTTACAAGCCTTTCGAGACACGGTACTGCAAAATCGGGAGTACCCATATAAACAATTTTCATTTTTATCAATCCCTTGAAATTCTGATTCTTTCACCGGGAGCAAGTCTCTCAGTGAAAACATGACCGTCAAGATGGTCAAATTCATGACAGACACATCTTGCAAAAAGTCCTTCGCCCTCTGCCTCAAACCAGTTGCCGTTTCTGTCCTGAGCCTTGAATTTTACATACATGGGGCGTGAAGTGATACCTGATTTTTCGGGCAGTGAAAGACATCCTTCAATCTCCCTCTGCTCGCCCTTTCTGTCAATGATTTCACCGTTGATAGCTTCAATAAAGCCGTGTTCATCACCTACATCAATGAGAACAACTCTCTTGAGTATGCCTATCTGTACGGCAGCAAGGCCTACACCGTCTGCCTTTATGAGAGTGTCCTTCATATCATCAAGCAGAGTGTGAAGTCTTGAGTCAAAAACCTCAACCTTTCTGCTGACTTTTTTCAATACGGGATCTTCTTCCGTTCTGATATTTCTGAGTGCCATTTTTATTCTCCTTGTCAGCTGTCTGCGTTCATATCTGCACAGACAGTTATGTTATTATAAATTTTAATAGTTGCAAATTCCCTGAGGCATTCGGACATAAGTGCCCTGAAACGGGCAGTGTTCCTGCATTTTATAATCAGCCTCTGTCTGTATTTATTACTGATTTTGCCGATTTTCGGTGCAACGGGACCGAGCACGACAACCTTTTCGTCCTTGTATTTTTCAAGAAGCTTCTCCTTGAAAAGCATGAAGAATTTTCTTGCAGCCTGAAAGACATTTGACTCACCGAGCCCCACAAAGGTGACTGAACACAGGTCACAGTAGGGAGGGTATGTCATGCCCTTGCGTATATTTATTTCCGTGGAGAAAAACTCCTTGTAATCCTGCTGTGCGGCAAGCTCTATTACGGCATTTTCCGGAGCCAAGGTCTGAATAACAGCCCTGCCCTCCTTGTCACCTCTGCCTGACCTGCCGACGACCTGAGTGAGAAGGTCAAATGTCCTCTCCGTGCTCCTGAAATCGTCATTATAAAGCTGCTGGTCAACGGAAATGACACCGACAAGTGTCACATCGGGGAAATCGAGCCCTTTTGCAACCATCTGAGTGCCGACCATAATATCATATTCACCCTCTGAAAAAAGACGGAAGCTCTTTTCGTGGGAATTCTTCGCTGTTGTTGTATCTGCATCCATTCTGAGCACTCTTGCATCGGGGAATAAAACGCCCAGCTCCTGCTCGACCTTCTGTGTGCCGAAGCCCGAAAAACGGACGGTTTCAGCACCGCAATCGGGACATGATGTCCTGACAGGCTCTGAATATCCGCAGTAATGACACATCAGTCTGTTATTGGCTGTGTGGTATGTCATGGAAATACTGCAGTTGGGACACATCATGACACTCTTGCACTTTGTGCACGCCACAAAGGTGTTGAAGCCACGCCTGTTTATAAGCAGAATTGTCTGCTCTCCCGCTTCAAGATTTGCCCTGATTTCCTCTGCAAGAGGAACGCTGATTGTCTGCATGCCGTTCATGTTTGCCTTCTGTGAAACATCGACGGTCACGACTCTCGGCAGACCTTTCCGGGAATATCTTTCACTCAGCTCCACAAGCTCATACCGTCCTGCCTGAGCATAGGCATAGGACTCAACCGACGGTGTTGCCGAGGCAAGAACAAGAAGTGCTTTATTGTATGCACATCTGAACTTTGCCACATCCTTGGCATTGTATCTCGGTGACATTTCGGATTTGTAGGAGCTCTCCTGCTCTTCATCTATAATCATAAGTCCGAGGTCCTTCACAGGAGCAAAAGAAGCACTTCTCGTACCCACTGCAATTGTTGCCTCGCCCTTTTTTATCCTTTTCCATTCATCTGTTCTCTCACCCATGGAAAGACCGCTGTGAAGCACGGCAACTTTTTCACCGTAACGGGAATAGAACATACTGAGAAGCTGAGGTGTCAGCGAAATCTCAGGAACAAGAACTATAACACCCTGATTTTCAGCTACGGCATCATCAATAAGCTTCATGTAAACCTTCGTTTTGCCGCTTCCCGTCACTCCGAAAAGAAGGGCTGCAGCAGCCTCTGGGCTTTTTCTCAGACTGCTGAGCTTTTCATATGCCCCCGTCTGTATTTTTGTAAGCGTGATATCCTCATGCTTTCTCGGCGTTTCGGACATGGCTTTCGGTGTTCTGTATGTCGGGACATCGTCGTAAACCACAACGCCCCTGCCGTAAAGCCCCTCTATAACGGACTGCGTAACACCCGTATAATAAGCGATTTCCTTTGATGTACCCGAGCCTATGTCACGAAGCAGGTCAATGACAAGCTGCTGCTTGTGCGTGGGTTTGAAGGGCAGTACCATTGATGATGCATACTCCTGTGCAAGATAAACCATCTTGACGGTTGCATCGTTATACCGTCTTTTTGTGTCGGTATTTTTTATAAGATAACCGTTTTTGTAAAGTCTTTCAAGCAAGGCTGAGTCTTCGTCAATACCTGTATCCTTGCAGATTTTTTCAGCAGAAACATAACCGCTTTTGTTTCTCAGATACTCAACAATTTCCGCTTCTGAGGGAAAGAGTGAATCCGTTGTACAGTCGACATCCTTAAGACGGTAGGTTTCAATGACATTCAGGCATATTCCCGATGGAAGAAGAGCCTTTGCCGCATCGAAAAGTGTACAGAATGTCCTCTCTGCCACAAAAGAGGCAAGGGAAAGCATTTCATCACTGAGAAGAGGTTCACTGTCAAGGACAGATGCGATATATTTCATCTTCACATCTGTATCGGGAAGCTCTTCTGAGAGTGAAAACACAAAGCCCTGACGCTTTTTTGAACCTTTGCCGAAATCAACTAAAACCCTACACCCGACGCTGACCTTTGCAATCAGATTGTCGGGTATAAGGTAATCAAATAGCTTATCGAAACTGTACGCCGTATTTTCAACGGCAACCTTTGCTGTTACGGGTAAAGGCAATCAGACTTCACCTCTGTCAGTTCAGTTTTTTGGGCAGATGGCCCATTCATCATCCTGAAGCTCTTTCACAGCGATGCTGACAGGCTTTTCAACGATAACATTATGTTCCTTTTCTGCTTCATCAACAATCATTCTTGCTCTCTTGGCTGTTGCCGCAACAAGCTCGTAACGGCTGATTGAGCCCTTGAGAAGTTTCTGTAAATCAACATTAAGCATATTTATTTACTCCTTATTTCTGAGTTCTTTTTATTATTTCATGTGCTTCAGCGACAGCCCTGTCAAGGTCGTCGTTGATGACTATGTAATCGTAGTCAGTGCTTCTTGATATTTCCGTTTTTGCAATATCGAGCCTTTTTATAATGGCGTCTTCGGAATCAGTCTGCCTTTTCCTGAGTCTGTTTTCAAGGACCTCTGAGGAAGGAGGCATAATGAATATTGAAAGTGCACCGGGATACAGCCGTTTTATGTTTGCAGCACCGTTGACCTCAATGACGAGAATGACGGTTTTACCGTTTCTGATTCTCTGCTCCACATCGGACTTGAGTGTGCCGTAATAATTTGAGCCGTATTTTGCGTATTCTATAAAAGCGTCGTTTTCAATTTTGCTCAGGAAATCCTCAGTTGAGAGGAAATAATAATTCTTTCCGTCAACCTCATCACCTCTGGGTGCTCTTGTGGTGGCTGAAACGGAAAGTGAAAAATCAGAATCCATTCCGAGAAGTCTGCTGACAATTGTGTCTTTTCCCGCACCTGACGGCCCTGAAACAACAACAAGCTTTGAAGATAAATCAGACATCAGAACCATCCTCCTGTAAATTTCCGGCTTCACCCATTCTTTCGCCGAGCTTTTCGGGCTGAAGATAGGACAGAATAACATGGTCGCTGTCTGCAATGACGACGGCTCTTGTTTTTCTTCCGTGGGTGGCGTCGATGAGCATGCCGTTTTCCTTGGCATCGCTTATCATTCTTTTTATGGGCGCAGACTCGGGGCTGACAATGGCAATGATTCTGGCTGAGTTGACCATATTGCCGAATCCGATATTAACAAGCTTCATGAGACGGACTCCCCTTCAATTTATTCGATATTCTGAATCTGTTCCCTGATTTTTTCAACCTCTGCCTTGATATCAATCACAATTCTTGCAATTTCGATATCATTGGCCTTTGAGCCGATTGTGTTGGCTTCACGGTTGATTTCCTGAACAAGGAAATCAAGCTTTCTGCCCATGGGCTCCGTGAGCTCCATGAAAGCATGAAGCTGGTCAATGTGGCTTCTGAGTCTGACGGTTTCCTCTGCAACGGCAATTTTGTCTGCAAAGATGGCAGCTTCGGTAAGAAGCCTCTGCTCGTCAACATTTGCATCGCCGAGAAGGTCTCGCATTCTGCCGAGAAGCTTTTCGTTATATTCTTTCACCGTCTGAGGTGAACGCTCCTCTACCTTTTCAACAAGGGAGATAATTGTGTCTGCCCTTGAAAGGATGTCGTCCCTGAGCTTCACGCCCTCAGTCTCTCTCATTGCAACAAAGTTTTCAGTTGCCTTAAGGAGAACTGTCTGAACGGCATTCCATATTTTTTCCTCGTCTGCAGGTGCCTTCCTGATAAGGAAAATATCATTGTGGGATGCCAGACGGGAAACTGTGAAATCATTTTCAAGGTTATACTTCTCACACAGTGTATTGACTGCATTTATGTAACCTGATGCAAGTGATTCATTGAGCTGAACGATAACATCATCTGTTTCAAGTGCATCAATCTGAACGCTGCATTCAACCTTACCTCTTGAAATAAGCTGACGGACATAAGTCTTCAGCTTGTCCTCAAGGAATGAATAGTTTTTATATACTCTTGATGAAAATTCAAGATAACGGCTGTTGACGCTTTTAAGCTCAACGGTAATGCTCATACCGTCTATAAGCTCACTCGCTCTGCCGTATCCGGTCATACTTCTTACCATATGACCACCCCTTCTTGTTTATTTAATCTATTATAATATATTGACATATAAATGTCAACATAAAAGCCTTAAAAACAAAGGCCTGTATCCGTCAGACACAGACCTGACGGATACAGCTGCAAACGCTTTTTCATAACTGAATCCGTCATGAGTAGTTTTGCCTGACGGGATAATTTTATAAATGAGAAATTTTACCTTCTGCCGCCCTTTTTCTGCTCATTTGCAGATTTTGCCTTCTGTGCAGACCTTTTCAGTGCAGAAACCTCTTCCTTTTTAAGGTCCCTGAATTTGCCCACGGGAAGTGAGCCGAGCTTAAGGGAGCCCATTGAAATCCTTTTAAGACGGATTGTTTCAAGGCCTACAGCTTCACACATCTTTCTTATCTGTCTGTTTCTGCCCTCATGAATGGTAATCTGAAGCACGCTTCTGTCACTGTCCTCACTCATGACCTGAACAGATGCAGGCATTGTTTTTCTGCCGTCGATTTCAACACCCGATGAAAGTGCAATGAGCTGTTCCTCATCGGCAGCAGGCTTCACAGTCACACGGTATGTCTTTGAAATGTGCATTGAGGGATGTGTCATCATGTTTGCAAATTCTCCGTCATTTGTGAAAAGAAGAAGACCTTCGGAATCCTTATCAAGTCTGCCTACGGGGAAAATTCTCTCCTCAACCTCGGCAACAAGCTCTGCAACACACTTTCTGCCCATTTCGTCACTCATTGTGGTGACATATCCTCTGGGCTTGTTGAGCATGATATATACATTACCCGATGCTACGGGCTCAATTCTTTCACCTGAAACGGTTACAATATCTCTTTTTGGGTCAACCTTATCACCGAGCTGAGCAGGATGTCCGTTGACTCTTACCTTGCCTCTTTCAATAAGCTCCTCTGATTTTCTTCTGGAAGCAACTCCGTTTTCTGCAAGGAATTTCTGCAATCTTATTTTATTGTCAGCCATTTTTTCACCAACTGTCAGACAGGCAGCCGAGCCTGTCAAATATATTTTTATGTTGTGTTTTTTCAACATCCGATGCAGCAGTGAGAGGGATTTTCTCAATCACTCTGCCCTCTGCAATATATTCGGCATAGCCGATGATACTGCCCTTTTTAACAGGGGCATATAAAAATTTTTCAAGACAGATTCTTCTTGTAATTTCCTTTTCCGTATCTGAAACAAAGACTTTTCTTTCAGCTCCGTGTATAAGGACACTTTCACTCACACCGCCCGTTACAGGCACGGAAAATGAGCTGAAATCGCAGTCAATTTCCTTTTCTGCAATCAGCGAAAAGCCGTAATCAAGCATTTTGGTGTGGTCATTCCAGTCATCACCTGCATTGAGTGTGACGGCAACCAGCACAGTGCCGTTTCTCTCAGCTGCCGAAACAAGACATCTGCCGCTTTTCTTTGTAAATCCCGTTTTCACACCGATACATCCGTCATATGAATCAAGCAGACGGTTGTGATTATACAGTGTAACGGTTTTGTCTGATGAATGAAAATCTACCGTATATTTTTTTTCGGAGCAGATGCTTACAAAAAAGTCATTCTTCAGGGCTTCTGCCGTAAGCAAAGCCATATCATAAGCCGTTGTGTAATGGTTTTCGTCATCAAGCCCCGACGGTGTCACAAAGCAGGTGTCCTTCATGCCGATTTCCGCTGCTCTTGTGTTCATCATCACAGCAAAATCCTCATAGGAGGGAGCGAGAGTCAATGCAACTGCATTAGCAGCATCGTTGCCCGATTCAAGGAGCATACAGTACACAAGGTCATCAAGACTTATTTCATCTCCTGCCCTGAGCCCCGAAGAAGTACCCTCGACCCTGACCATTTCATCTGTGATGACTGTCCTTATAAAGGGTGACGCCTGTTCAAGGGCAATGAGCGAAGTCATAATTTTTGTTGTGCTTGCCATTGACCGTCTGTCATAAGCATTCTTCTCGAACAGTATTTTATTCTCCTGAGGGAAATACAAGACGGCACTTGCCGCCGATAAAGCCTCCTGCTCCAATGCGCAGACATGAATATTCAGAGCCGTTATCAACAGCAGAACCGTTATGATATTAATTGCCTTTTTCAGCACACTAACCACCGCCTACATAAAAACTTATGTAAGCAGTGGCAATTTAATAACTATGATTATTCTGTTTCAACAATTGTTTCGATTACGGGTGCATCCTCAACGGGAGCCTTCTTTGAGCGTTCAACAAAGTTTGTAACCTTATCAAACATTTCGGGGATAAGGTTTACAGCTCTCTCAGCAGCGTTGTCTGAAGCTGTGATGTGCTTGATTGAAACCTCACCCTTATTGACAACAAGGAATGCAACGGGGTTGATTGTGATGCCTGCACCGCCGCCGCCGCCGAAAAGCTCAACGTTGTTCTTTGAGGGGAAATCTGAACCGCCTGATGCGAAACCGTATGTAACCTTTGAAATGGGGATGATTGTGATATCTGCACTTACCTGAATGGGTTCACCGACGATTGTGCTTACATCAACAAGGTCACGGACTCTTTCAATTGTTGTTGCAAGAATTTTTTCTGCTGACTGATTTTTCATTATTCTACACCACTCTCTGTGTTATTTACATTATTTTCTGCAGTTGCTTCTGCATTTTCTTCTGTCTTTGCAGCTTCCGTTTTTTCGGGAGGATTCTTCGGCTTAAGGTCTTTTATGAGCCTTATTCCGAGCCTGAATACTGCACCGAATGCGAATACAAGGACAGCATTGATAAGCTTACGGGGATTTAATGAGATTTCCATTGAAAATGCAGCTCTCACACCCGGATTTGCTATGTAATCGGGTTCAACATTGACCGAATACTTTTTAACATTACAGTTTGCGCACACAGCACCCATGACAGGGAAAATCCTGCGGCACATTTTACCGTATTCCTCTGCAGTCTGAGCAGCATCACCCTTTGTGATGTCTACATCAAGGAACATTTCGTCAATAACAAAGGAATTGACGACACCTCTGCCGAATTTATCAACAAGCTGTAAAAGCTTATTGAAAATATCCATTATACCCTCAAGCTGTTCGTTATCATAGATATTTTTAAGAGGATTCGGCCCCTTCGGCTTTGGTTCTTTCGGTGCTTCCTCCTCTGCAGGAGGTTCTTCCTTCGGTTTTTCTTTCTTTTCCTTTGGCGGTTTTTCAGGCTGTGGCAGGATGGGGATTTTCAGAAATGCCCATTTTGCCCAGACAACAAGGTCCTTGCCGTGCTCATACTCTGCATGGATATGAGCCCTGATGCTGAGAATTGCAGCAAAAAACACGATTATGCCGGCAATTATACAAAGTGCAACCAATTTACCGCCTCCTTTTCATAAAATAAAGATTTTTACTGAATAAGTGACATCTGCCCTTCCATATCCTCTGTTTCGGCATCCTTCATTTCCGCTGTTCGTTCGGGAAGCTCGGGAAGCTCGTCCAGAGACGATATTTCGAAGCATCTTAAAAAGTTATCTGTAGTACAGTATAACAGAGGTCTGCCCGGTAAGTCAAGTCTTCCGTGCTCTTCTATGAGATTTCTCTGACAGAGAGTGGAAATGACACCTGAGCAGTCAACACCTCTGACCTGCTCGATAAAAGCCTTTGTTACAGGCTGATTATAAGCAACAACAGCAAGCACCTCAAAGGCTGCCGAGGACAGCGGAGTGTTTTTCTTCATACTCAGCACAGCCCTGATTTCGGCTGCATAATCCTCTTTTGTTGCAAACTGATACTTCCCTGCAAGATTGAGAAGCTCAATCCCGTGGGAGTCATCCTTATACCTTTCTGCCATTTCAGACAGACAGTTTTCAATTGTTTCCTTGTCAATGAGCAAGGCTTTCGCTGTTTTTTCAATATCAAGGGGCTCACCCGATGCAAACAGCACCGCTTCAAGCACCGCTTCAAGTCTCTTCTTTTCCGTTTTCATCAGTCTCCCCGTTATTTTCGTCAAAATTGAGTTCAATACTCAGCTCTTCGTTTTCACCCGTGAGCTTTACTCTGTTATTCTTTGCCATTTCAAGCACTGCAAGGAATGATGCAACAAGCTCGCTCCTGCTTTTTGCCATGCTGAAAATGTCAAATACCTTTATTCTGCCCGTCTTCATGACGATTGAATAAATGCTGTCAATCTTCAGTGAAACAGAAACGACAGCCTTTTCCACAATCTCCTTGAAGGAATCCTCTGCAGGAGGAAGATTCCTGAGCTTCTTTCCTGCTGCATTGACATAAGCCGTATAAAGCTCAAGGGCATCATGCAGTCTGGAATAAGTCATATCTGCTTCGACTTCCTGAGGCAGACGGATCATTTTATCTATTCCGCCCGACTGTTCCGACAGTTTTTTTGCCATTATCTTACATGCCTGATATTCAATCAGCTCACCTGTCAGCTCTCTTTTAAGAGTTTCGGCTTCCTCATAAACGGGAAGAAGTGATACTGTTTTGATATATACAAGTCTTGCAGCCATTTCGAGAAACTCGCTGGCGATTTCCATATTATCGTCCTGCATCATCTGAACATATGCTATGTACTGCTCCACAAGCTCAAAAATGGGAATATCATTTATATTGAGCTTGTGCTTTGAAATCAGGTGAAGAAGCAGGTCAAGAGGCCCTTCAAAAACCTCAGTTTTATATTGCGGTCTGTCCATATCAAATCAAACCTGCCAATCTGAAGGGTAATTCGCAGATATATTCAAAGCCTGTTGAAACGAGTCCCGAAAGAAGTGACAGAGGCTTTGTGAGGATACCTGTCCACAGAAGAACAAACATACCTATCATTATATATCTTTCATATTTCATTATTGTGAAATAATACTTTGAAGGAAGTATAAGGTTTGCGATTCTTGAGCCGTCAAGAGGAGGAATGGGAAGAAGATTGAAGACGGCAAGGGAAATGTTTATTGATGAAGCAAAGGCAAAGAAGCTGCCCAGCACGGTATAGACAACAATGGGTAATGAAGCCTTTACAGCTATGACATAAATCAGTATCTGCAGGAATGTGAAAACAAGTGCCATAACAAGATTTGAAAGAGGACCTGCAATTGCAACAAGAGCAAAGCTCTTTCTGCCGTTTTTAAGGTTATGCATATTGACACGGACGGGCTTTGCATAGCCGAAGCCTACAAGCAGTATCATCAGTGCGCCCATTATATCAATGTGAGCCATAGGTCTGAGCGTAAGTCTTCCCTGAAGTCTGGGTGTGTCATCGCCGAGCTTTACTGCAGTCCACGCATGAGCAAATTCATGCACGGGAAGTGTGCAGAAAACAACAAAGGCGATTGAAGCAAGGTTGACAAGCATCAGAGCATATTCACCGTTGCTGATATATCTCATTATATCAAAAAGCATTGTTTAACCTCCCTTAACAAAACGGCACACGCCGTACATATCGTCACAGCACATTACATTATATTTATCAATGCTGAACGCTTTACTGTTTTTCATAATATCAACTATCTGCAAAGGCTGTTCTTCTCCGCTTTCAAGCATGAAGAAGCCTCCGTCATTGAGGTAAGGCAGCCATTTTTCACAGATGCATCTGTAAAAATCAAGACCGTCGCCCTCACACACAATTGCCCTTTCGGGCTCGTAAAAAATCTCTGTCTGAAGTGTCATGAACTCTTCCCTTGTGACATACGGAGGGTTTGAAAGAATCACATCGGGTCTCGGAAGCCCTGTTTTTTCAAAACCGTGAAAGATATCATAATCAAAAATCTTCACATTGTCAAGAGAAAGGTTGTCTGTATTTCTGCGTGAGCACTCAACTGCTTCAGGAGAAACATCAAAAAGAAACACTTCACACCGGGGATTGTTGACAGCCACTGAAAGTCCTATACAGCCGCTGCCGGAACAAAGGTCAAAAACAACCTTTTTTTCCTTATTTTTAAGGAAACGGCACGCTTCATCGGCTATCTGCTCCGTTTCATTACGGGGAATGAGGACACCCTCGTTCACAAAAAATGTGTTGCCGTAAAAGTCCCATTCGCCGAGAATGTACTGCAGAGGATAACCCGTTGCCCTTTTCTCAACAAGCGAACAGAAAAGTGCTTTTTCTTCTTCACTCATATCCCTTACGGGCTCAATGAGTATATCATGCCGTGAAAATCCCGTCACTTTTCTGAGGATTTCATATGCATCCACATCGGGAGCATCACTCGTCACAAGCCTCCCTGATGCTTCGGTCACAAGTGCTTTTAAATCAGTCACTTTCCTTTTCCTCTTCAGTGCTTTCCTGTACGGGAAGCCCCTCTGTAACAGCCTTCAAAGCAGTGATGCCTACTTCAATCATGTCATCCTCAGGCTCCTTTGTTGTGAGCCTCTGCATCCAGAGACCGGGAGCGATGAGCACCTTCATAACCTTACTTTCGCTGTATTTGCCTGAGAATTTCAGGAACTCATAACCCACACCCATTACAAGGGGAAGAACAAGCACCTTGATGATTGACCATGCCCATGTGACATTGAGAATGTGAGCGTCACCGATCATAAGATTCGGGAACTGTTTGAGAATAACTGCAAGAATTGATGAAGCAAGGATTGAGAAAATGAGCATGATGAACATGAAGCTTGTTCCGCATCTGGGATGGAAACGGGAATACTTCTTTACATTTTCAACGGTGAGCTCTTCACCTGCTTCATAGCAGAAGATTGTCTTATGCTCTGCACCGTGGTACATGAATACACGCTTTATGTCCTTCATGTTTGTAACGGCTGCAAGATAGCCTATGAAAATTGCAATTCTGATTATGCCTTCAATAAGAGGACGCATTGCATTGTTGAGCATAAAATCATTAAGCACATGAGTATCAAAAAGTCTTACAATGATTGAGGGAACATAAACAAAGAGAACGAATGAAAGCGCAACACCGAGAACCATTGCAATACCTGAAATGACAGCCATCATCTTAGGACCGAAATGGTCGCTGAGCCACTTATCAAGCTTTGACATATTCTCTTCCGATTCTTCAAGCTCAAGCTGTCCCGAAAGCTCTGCCGACTCCATAAGACACTTGTAGCCCAGAAGCATTGATTCAACGAAATTGACAATACCTCTGATAACGGGAAGTCCTAAGAACTTTACCTTGTCTTTTACATGTTTGAACTCCTTGGGCACTGTGACAATTGAGCCGTCAGTTTTTCTGACAGACATTGCGGCACCCTGAGGACCGTTCATCATAATACCCTCCATGAGAGCCTGACCGCCCGCTTTACCGAGCCTCGGATTTTTTACTTCTTTATTTTTCTGAGCCATTTTACTCATCCTTTCATACCAGTGTATTGTCTATGGGGAATATGACGGTAACAACAGTACCCTTACCTACCGTGCTTGCGACATCGAGTCTGCCGTCATGAAGCCTGACTATTTCGTCAACAACGGCAAGTCCGATACCCGAGCCCCTTACAGACATATTTGCTTTATAGAATTTTTCAGTTACATGAGGCAGGTCTTCCTTTGAAATACCGCAGCCTGTATCTGCAATTGAAACTATAACATCCGTATCCGTTACTTCGGCAAAGACGGCAACTCTGCCGCCCTGCTCAGTATATTTGAATGCATTGTCAAGAATGTTTGCAAAAACCTGTTTTATAAGATTTCTGTCGGCAGTCATGGGAGCAATCTCATCAGGTGCCGTATATATAAGTGAAATACCTTCACGCTTTGAACGGTCATCAAAAACTGCAACAGCATTGTTAAGCTCCTGAATCATATCGACCGGCTCAGGTCTTTTTACCATTCTGCCGCTCTGCATTCTTGAAAAGTCAAGCAGGTCCTCAACTATATTATAAAGTCTGTCAGATTCACTGATGATGACCTCAATACCCTTTGCAGTCATCTCCTCGTCACCGATATCCCTTATGGTTTCAGCCCAGCCCTTTATGGCTGTGAGAGGTGTTCTCAGCTCATGGGAAACAGTGGAGATAAAGTCATTCTTGACTCTGTCCGAACGGGCAATCTCCTCTGACATATAGTTGACAGTGTCACACAGCTCACTGATTTCGTCGTTATTGTCGGTGCTCTCAACACGTGCATTGAAGTCACCCTTTGCAATAAGCTTTGCGGTTTCGTTTATCCTGACAACAGGCCGTACGATTGAACGGATGAAGAACATACCCGAAACGGCAACAAGAGCAAAAGCCATAAGACAAAGCATTGAAACAAACACCGTGTACATAATATGCTGTCTGTCAAGATCCTGAAGAGAAACAATAAGCCTGACAGCACCTGCCTGTGTACCGTCAGAATTGACGATAATGAAGGTCTTTGCAAGAATCTTTTCACCCTGACTGTTGAGCCCCGTCCACATTGCAGTGCCGCTTTCGGAAAGGGACGCCTCTGTGTAATCGGGCATATCAACGGCATCGTCAACGGAGAAGCCTGCAGAGGAAATTATAACATCACCGTCTTTATCAACAGCCCAGACATGCATAAGATATCTGTAGCCGAAGCTTTCGACAAATTCTATCGCACCCTCCTCAAAGGTCTTTTTACCGGCATCTATATAATTCTTGAAAAAGCTCTGGACTGCCGTTTTCTGCACCTTTGAGTCAATTGTGCTTTCAGCCATCTGATAATAATAGCTTTTTATGGCAACAGATGCACTCACATTGACAATAACAAGAATCATTATGATAAAGCTGAGAGTATTCATAACCCAACGCCTTGTAATACCGCCTGAACGCATCTGTACGCCTCCTTTTCATTTATTTATAAAAATCAGGGAATCCATTTGTATCCGAGTCCCCACACAGTCAGAAGGTGCTCGGGAGCAGAGGAATCCTCCTCAATTTTCATTCTCAGTCTTCTGATATTGACATCGACAACCTTTTCGTCACCGTAATAGTCCGTACCCCATACATACTCAAGGATATCAAGCCTTGACAGAGGCACATCGGGATTACGCATGACATATTCCATTATCTGGAATTCAACCTGAGTGAGTTCAACTTCCTCACCGTTTTTGTTAAGGCTCCTTGTACGCATATTAAGGGTGAATTCACCGCTTGTGAGTATATCGCCCGAGCCCTTATTCTTGTCGGAAAACTCTTTATTTACGGAAACACGCCTGTAAATAGCATCAACTCTCGCCATAAGCTCTGACGGTGAGAAGGGCTTGATGACATAGTCATCAGCACCTACGAGAAGCCCTGTGACCTTGTCCATTTCCTGAGACTTTGCAGTGAGCATTATAATGCCGATTGTACTGCTCTTCTGCCTCAGATATTTACAGACCTCAAGGCCGTCAACCTCGGGCATCATTATATCAAGGAGTGCGACATCAAAATCGCCGTCACATTCGTTGTATTTTTCAATGGCAATCCTGCCGTTTGCCGCCTCGACGACATCATAACCGCTTCTTCTGAGATTTATTACAATAAACTCTCTTATGGCGGTTTCGTCTTCGGCAATAAGAATTCTTTTCATTATAATACCCCTTTTAGATAAGAGAAAAATATGAAACTATGTTTGTACGGGTAAGCCCTGCACTCTCGCCCGCTTCAGTGATTTCACATGTGTATTTTACATTTTCGCCCGAAATGAGATAAGTGCCGATGCTCACCGTTTCACCTGCAGGGACAACGGTTATGGTAAAGAGAAGCTCAGGCTCGGCAATTTCATTTTCGTCTGACGTTTCGGGAAGCCTGAAAAACTGGGAAATTCTTTCATCAGGATAGAACATCACACACCAGTCAGACATGACCTCACTGTCATAGACAAATCTGAAGCCGTCATCCTCATTACTGAAATAGCTGTGTACGGGAGTAAAGCCGCCCTCATCGTATTTATTCCAGTTTATGATATAAACATTTTCATGACCTGCAGCAATTCCCGTTTCAGGATTTTTCCTGATAATCAGGCTCTCGGGCATCAGTGTTGTTGCAGGGATTTCAATTTCGCCGTCCTTATCTACATCTGCACATTCAAGAGGCAGTGAACGGCTTGTGGGACAGGATGCAACCGTCAGCATATCAACGGAAAATGCAGTTGCAAGGGTATTGTTTTCACCGTCCCAGTAAACAAGCTCCGTCAGGTAAGAGTCATTGCCAGCTTCATCAATATAGACATACTTTCTGCCATCTGCCCAGCCCGATGTAATAGAGCTGATTGCAGTAATCTCAGAATAAAGACTTATCTGCCCGACTGCATTTATCTGATAATCATTATTATCCGTTTTAACCATTTTCAGAAGTCTTGCATCTGTTGTATATGCATCGGAGGTTGAATTGATGAGAGCGACGAGAATCTCCTTTTCACCGTCATCATCAAGGTCAACGGGGAACATGCTTGTATAGGTTTCGATTGCAAGCACCTTGTAATCCATGTTCTTTCCCGACTTATCGGATGAATAGACAGACAGCTTCTTGTTGGTTTTTGAATCCATGGATGACCAACCGACAAGGATTTCAGATACACCGTCATCATTCAGGTCGCTGAATTCAATGGCATATACATCGTTACCCTCACCGGGAGTGGTCTCCTTTGCTTCCCATTTTCCGTCTGCATAATCAAACACATACATGTTTATTACCATTTCCTCTGCCTTGAGTGAATAGAAAACAAAGGCTTCATCACTCTTGTCACCGTCACAGTCATAACGGACAAAGGCTGAACGGTGGGAGCCTGCAACGGGATATCTGAGTATATATTCACCCTTTTCCGCAATGGCTGCCTCAAACGCCGCCTGCAGAGCACCGTCATCACCTGACAGCTTGGGAGGTCTTACAAGGTTCTCTGCTGAGTTGAAGGTCAGTACATCACAGCCCGTGAATACAGTTATCACGGCAATAATAACAGCAACAAACGATATTATTCTTTTATGCACTGACCGTCACTCCTTTCAGGTTGTAAGCTTTATTGTTATGATAAATTCAAATTCTTCGTCAGGAATCTTTACCCCTTCGGGCAGTTCTATGTCTCCTGACATGACAGAAAACTCATTGTCACCATCTTCAAGTGATTCATAATCAACTGTCAGAATGGAAATTTCATTACTGTCGTATTCTGATTCGGTATCAATTTTTGCAATTATTGTTTCAGTGTTGAATGAGACTGTGACATCTCCTGTTTTTTCACCTGTGAACTCAACTGTTGGTGTGAGTTCCGCAATTCTGTCAATATTGACCTTTACGAAATAATCCTGCTGTTCAACATATCTTACATACTGGTTGATTGAAACAGTGTCAGATGCACTGTTACCCTGGAAGCTCATTTCAAGAGGAATTGTCGATGATTCAAAAAGAAGCTCCTCAGGCAGTATCGGTGTTGCTTCTGCACGGACAATCTTGTTGACCTCTGTTGCAGGTCCCGTAATTTTAACAGATGTTACGGGAAGGTCAACTGAACGCAGCTGATAGCCCTCTGCAAGCTTGTTATCAAAAACAGTCTTGTCAAGGAATATATTTACTTCCTTTTCAAGCTCAGCATCAAAATATATATTGACACTTGTCTTTGACTGCTGGGAAATTGTGATATCCTGACTCTCCTGCTTAAGGCTGACACGCAGTGGAAGCTTTGAAACACCTGCAGAATCAACCGTATTAAGGTTTGCCGAAACAAGAATATCGTCAGGAGTAAGTCTTGTTATAAGATATCTCGGACCCGTAACGGTGACATCGATAGCTTCATCGCTCTGCCAGAAATTCTTGTAGCC
This sequence comes from Clostridia bacterium, assembly GCA_017472225.1. GTDB lineage: Bacteria > Bacillota > Clostridia > Oscillospirales > Acutalibacteraceae > UBA6857. Next base: position 22,599 of record JAFUQS010000050.1, read on the forward strand.
CTTCTGTGCAACAAGGCTGTTTTCGGTGTTTACCGTAATGGGTATGTTATAAATCGTGTATGATTCCTCAGGGCTTGCATACATCGCAACTGCAAGCCAGATAAAAAATGCGATGATAAGTGAAAGAAGCAGTACAAACTTATTGTTGTTCATAAGGTCGTTGAAGGTCTTCACTTTATGTTCTTTTTTAACGGGAGCATTACTCATTTTGTCTTATCCCCCTTTGACTTTTTAAATGAAAACTTTTTCTTTCCCTGTTCATTATCGTCATCGGAGCCGACAAGAAGCTCTGCAAGTATTTCACGAAGCTCTGCATCGGAAAGACCTCTCTGGAGCTTACCGTCCTTTGCAACGGAGATAATGCCTGTCTCCTCACTTGTGACAACGGCGATTGCATCTGAACGGAGAGAAACCTCCATTGCAGCTCTGTGACGGGTTCCCACATGCTCGGTGACTTCCTTTTCGTTTTTGAGAGGCACAACACATCTTGCAGCGACGATTCTTCCGTCTTTAATGACAATCGCACCGTCATGAAGAGCAGCCTTGGGATAGAATATGCTCAGCAGCATTTCCGTTGTGACACATGAATCAACGGGTGTACTCTGTCTTGTGATGTCACCGAGCAATGATTTCCTCTGAAAAACAATAAGTGAACCGACCTTATTTTCGCTCATCTCGGCACATGCACGGCACACGTTGTTGATGACATCGTATGTTTCATCGGTGTCTGCCTTTGAGCTGAACAACGAAAGGACGGCAAAATTCTTCTTCTGTCCCATTCTTTCGAGTGCCTGCCTTATCTCACCGCTGAAAACGATGACAAGAATAACAAGCAGGTCACCGAAAACATTGCTGAAAATGAATTTACTTGCATTCATCTCAAGCAGGTTGACAAAAAGGTAAAGCACAACAATAAGTGCAGCACCCTTCATAATCTGGATAGACTGGGTTTTCCTCATCTGAATAATGATTGCATACACAATGAATGCAACGAAAAGAATATCGATAACATCCTTGATTGAGTTAAAACTCATAAAGGCACCTGCAAACTTATCCCATGTGGATGCAAGAGTGTCTGAAATTGAAAGTAAACCTGAAAATTTCAATCAAATCACCGCCTGAAGTCAGTTTGAGTATAATAACCGTTATTTTTCAATAAGACAGACAGCATGTGAGGATATTCCCTCAAGTCTGCCCGTAAAACCGAGATTTTCCTCCGTAGTGGCCTTGACATTCACACAGTCTGAATCAATCTGACATGCAGAAGCAATGTTTTCAGCCATCTGACGGGTAAACTTACCGATTTTGGGTTTCTGTGCTATAACTGTTGCATCAATATTGACAACAGTATAGCCTTTTTCTTTAAGTAATGCGACAACATGCTTCAGAAGTATCATGCTGTCGATACCCTTATAGCGTTCATCGCTGTCGGGGAAATGCCTTCCTATGTCACCGAGTGCGGCTGCACCTAAAAGTGCATCGCTTACTGCATGGAGAAGTACGTCTGCATCGGAATGACCCAAAAGGCCGAATTCATAATCTATTTTCACACCGCCTAAAAACAGCTCTCTGTTTTCAGCAAAACGGTGGACATCGTAACCGTGACCGACCCTTATCATGACAGTGCCTCTGCAGCTGCAAGCTTGACTGCTACACAAAGAAGCTCTGCAGCCTTTTCAAGCTCTTCAACTGAAGGATATGAAGGCGCAATTCTGATGTTCTTATCCTCGGGGTCATTCTTATAAGGGAATGTTGCACCTACACCTGTGAGTGTAAGTCCTGCTTCCTTACAAAGCTGACCTGCATATTTTGCACTGCCTGTGTCAACATTGAGAGATACGAAATATCCGCCGCCGGGCTTGTGCCATGATGCAATACCGAGACCGCCGAGCTCCTTTTCAAGCATATCAAGGACAGCATCGAACTTGGGACGCATGATTGCCGCATGCTTCTTCATAACAGCCTTAAGGGCGTCAACCGTGGGATACATCTTTGCATGACGGAGCTGATTCATCTTGTCATAGCTGATAATCTGGATTGTGAGTCTCTTAAGAATTTCTTTTATATTGTTGTCTGATGCGGCAAGAGCAGAGATGCCTGCACCGGGGAAAGTAACCTTTGAGGTTGAGCAGAACTCAACGAAATTGTCTTCAGTTCCGTATTTCTTTGCATAATCAAAGATGTTTGCAAGCTCATCACCCTCTTCATAAACCTCGTGAATGATGTAAGCATTGTCCCAGATTACTCTGAAATCAGGTGCCGCGGGCTTCATCTTTGCAAGGCGTTCAACAGTTTCCTCGGAATATGTGAAGCCGTCGGGATTTGAATACTTGGGAACACAGAACATACCCTTGACTGAGGGGTCCTTGACAAGCTCTTCAACCTTATCCATATCGGGGCCTGTTTCGCTGATGGGCACATTGACCATCTTTATGCCGAAATATTCTGCAATACCGAAATGACAGTCATAACCGGGTACAACAGCAATGAACTTTACATCTTCCTGCTGACTCCAGGGCTTGCAGCCGCCGATACCGTGGCTCCAGCACTGTGAAATAAAGCTGAACATCAGCTCAAGGCTTGCATTACCGCCCATGATGATATTCTTTGTTTCAACGCCTAAAAGCTCAGCAAAAAGCTCCTTTGCCTCCTGAACACCGTCAAGAAGACCGTAGTTTCTGCAGTCAAAGCCTGTCTTGCTCTGATAATCTGTAATTTCAAATGCCTTTTTAAAATCCTCAAAAGCCATATCAAGCTGTACAGGTGAGGGCTTGCCTCTTGACATGTCAATTGAAAGCCCCTGAGCCTTGATATCGTCGTAACGCTTCTTATTTTCAGCAACAAATGCCTGAAGCTCGTCTTTTGTAAATTCCTGCAATCTCTTCATGTTTATCTCCTGTTCTGAATTAAATACAATATTTTGTTTAAAAAACTATTGAATACAGTTTTTATATATTAAATCACTTTATTATATCATATCAGAATTCTCAGTACAAGTATTTTTTTATTTATTTATAAAATAAATTATATAATAAATAACATGTCATTGCCGTGTTTCGATGTCACAGCTCTGAAACGACACAAAAAAACAAATGGTGAAAATTTTTTTGAAAAAATTAAAAAAAGGTATTGACATTTGTGTTTCGGTGTGGTATATTATGTCTCGCGTTGAGAGTTGCTGGTGTAGCTCAGTTGGTAGAGCAGCTGATTTGTAATCAGCAGGTCGGGGGTTCGAGTCCGTCCACCAGCTCCATTTTTATGCTCTCTCGACAAAACAGAATAAGTTGGAAGAGTTCCCGAGTGGCCAAAGGGAGCAGACTGTAAATCTGCCGTCAACGACTTCGGTGGTTCGAATCCACCCTCTTCCACCAGAAAAAGACGATTGCGAAAGCAATCGTCTTTTTCAGTTATATTCGCCTTGCGGCGAGTGATATTGCTACGCAGTGATATTGTCTAAAGCCGAGTGATATCGGGCTTCGCCCAGTTTTATGGCGAATATAATATCACTGAAACCGCAGGTTTCAATATCACTTTTGCGTAGCGAAAATATCACTGTGCCGTAGGCACAATATCACTAAAATTTAGGTCAATATGGTATTTTGCGGCTTATTGACCTTGGAAAAGACCAACTTTAAGTTGGCATTTAAAGAGTTCGCAGCCTCCCACCCTCGTATCATTTGATACGAGGTTTTTTATCAAAGAAAAAGGAGGCTGTCTCACTAACTAAGTGAGGCAGCCCCTTTTTACTTTTCCGCTATTCCGATAAAACTTTGGAATTTGCCGTACAAATTCCCTGCTTGTTAAGGTATAAGACCAAACCGCCCGAAGAATGAAAATTTTTTCGGGTGGTATCTTTTTTGTGTAGTTTCAAACCTGCTGTTTGAAGTGAAGTTGTAATGAATCACAGTGAAGTATTTGCTTTTCGGCAAATGTGAAGTTAAGTTTGCCCAAAAACACCGGCGAAGCTAACTTCACTGTCACAAGGCAACTTCACTTGCCCGTCAGGGCAAACTTAGTTTCGGCACGCTATGTGCATTTTTCAAAATACTGCCTTATGTGGTTGTGCCGAAGGCGGCTGCTGTGTTTTTGTAAGGAAAGTGTGTCAGTCATATTTTTGTTAAAATTAGGCAAAATCTGCATAAGCCGGGTTTATTTTCAGAATTTATTAAGAAAATTGCATAAAGCTTTCTCAGAAATATTGTATTAAGAATTTAAAGTTGTATAATGGTGTTGTCTTTAGAATAATAAACATCAGATTAGGTAAGGAGAGGATAAAGTGAAAACCAGACTAACTAAGAAAAAAGCGATTTTTCTTGCTGTTTGGCTTTTGGTAATTGCGTTGATCCTTGCAGGCATTATTGTGCTTTGGCCGCCGGCGGCGAAGCACGAAAGTATTCAGCAGGCTATGCAGGACAGTGTTCTGCACGAAACCAATAAGGTTGAATTTTTCTCCCTTGTTGTAAACCCGGCGGTGGTGTCTGCTTACATTGTAACGGCGGTGTTGCTTTTGGCTGCCGCCCTTATAAGGATTTTCGCCATTCCGAAATTTAAAACAGTACCCGGAAAATTTCAATGTGCCATTGAAACTATTGTCGGGCTTTTCTCGGGTATGGCAGGAAAAAACAGCCCTCATAAGCCTAAGTTTATAGGTGCGTATATTTTCAGTGCAGGCGTGTATATTTTTGTGAGCACCCTCTTTGAGCTTTTTGGTGTTCAGTGGATAAATACTCACGGTGCGGCTCTTTCTCTGCCTGCTCCCATTTCGGATATAAACGCCGCCATTGCTTTGGGCGTTATGTCCTATGGAATTATTCTGGGTGGCGGTATCCGCTTCAGAGGAGTTAAGGGCGGCTTAAGTGTGCTGAAGGATTTTTCCCTTCCTATTTCAATGAGCTTTCGTCTTTTTGGTGCACTTTTAAGCGGTCTTCTGGTAACTGAGCTTGTGTATTATTATGTAAGCCTCAGCTTTGTGTTACCCGTTATTGTAGGCGTTTTGTTCACATTGCTTCACGCCATAATCCAGACCTATGTTCTTGCAACACTGGTTTCTGTTTTCTACGGCGAAGCCATTGAACCAAAACCTAAAAAAATAAAAAATAAGAAAAAGAAGGTAAACTAACTATGAAAACAATTAAACTTATTGCTATGATATTTGCAGTTGTCCTGACACTCTCTATTGCAGGCGTATTTACATTAAGTGTTTCTGCTCAGCCCGAAACAGAAGCAGCTCAGATTACACAGGCTGATACAGGTGAAGAAAATGCAGAGGGCGAAAGCTCTGTTAAATCTGCAAAGGCCATTGGTGCCGCTATTGCTGTTGGTCTTGCTTGTGCCGCAGGTGCTCTTGGTATGGCAATGGCTATTTCAAAAAGTGCTGAGAGTATGGCTCGTCAGCCTGAGATTTCTGACAAAATCAACTCTACAATGATGCTCGGTCTTGTGTTTATTGAAACAGCAATTATTTACGCATTGATTGTTGCTATCCTTGTTATCTTTGTACTTTAAGAGGTATCATAATGAATATTCCCCTTAATATAGACATTTTACAGATTCTTCTGCATATGCTGAATTTTGTTATTCTGGCAGGCGGACTTACATTTTTGCTTTATAAGCCGGTTGTGAACTTTATGGAGAAGCGTCGTCAGCAGTTTGCCGACGAAGAAGCTGCCAACAAAGCAAAGGCAGAAGAAAACGTAAGACTTCAGGAAGAATACGAAAAGAAAATCCGCATTGCAGACGCAGAAATCAGCGAGCGTAAAAAGCTTTTGGAAAAGGAATACGCCGAGATTTCAGCTGAATATATTAAAGACGCAAAAGAAAAAGCCGCAACTATTATTACCGCGGCAGAGCTTGAGGCTGAGGACAGAAAAGAGCATATACTGGAATCCGTTCAGACAGAAATAGGCGAGCTTGTGGTTTCTGCAACTCAGAAGCTTTTAAGCGATACCGTTACTCCTCAGCGTAACAGTGCTCTTTACGATGAGTTTATCCGTCTGGCAGAGAATACTGTCAACGAGGAGAGAGCTAAGAATGATAAAAAGTAATTTTGATGAAACTCCCGAGGTAAAAAGCAACATCGTCACCGTAGAAATCCAGTGTGTTACTCCACCAACTGAGGAGCAGCTTTCTAAAATGAAGGATTTCTTTCTGGCGGAGTATAATGCTGACGATATTGACTTTGTAATCCGCAAGGATTTAAGCGTTGTGGGCGGTTTCCGTATTTTTGTAGGTGACGAAAACTACGACTGGAGTACTCTGGGCAGAATCCGCCAGCTGAGAAAATCAATCCAGTCCGTTGAGAAGCGCAATTGCCCAGAAAACATTGTTTCGCTTATTAAAGAAGAAATTGACAATTTCGAGCTTCACATAGGTCATCAGCAGGTGGGCTTTGTAGTTTCCGTTGGTGACGGTATAGCTCTTATTAACGGACTTCGCGAGGTGGAGTACGGCGAAATCGTGCTCTTTGACTGTGGTGTAAAGGGTATGGTACAGGATATCCGAAGTGACGGCACAAACGGTGTTATCCTCTTCGGTGACGACAGTGAGATTTTCGAAGGAAGCCGTGTTGTGAGAACTCAGCGAACAGCAGGTATCCCCATAAGCACCCGTATTTTAGGCAGAATTATCGACCCTCTGGGAAAGCCTGTGGATGACGGCGGCGAAATCGGTGCTAAAGAATATTTCCCCATAGAGCGTCCTGCTCCCGGTATTATCGAGCGTAAATCCGTGTCTACTCCTATGGAAACAGGTATTCTGGCTATTGATTCTATGTTTCCCATTGGCAGAGGTCAGCGTGAGCTGATTATCGGCGACAGGCAGACAGGCAAAACCACCATTGCCACAGATACAATTATCAACCAGAAAGACAAAAACGTGGTTTGTGTTTATGTTGCAATCGGCCAGAAGGCAAGCTCCATTGCCAAGGTGGTAGCCACTCTGAAAAAACACGACGCTATGGATTATACCGTTGTGGTTTCTTCGCCTGCCAGCGATTCTGCCTCCCTGCAGTATATTGCACCCTACGCAGGCTGTGCTGTTGCTGAATACTTTATGTATCACGGCAGAGATGTATTGATAGTTTACGATGACCTTTCCAAACACGCCGTGGCTTACAGAACCCTCAGCCTTCTTTTGGAGCGTTCTCCCGGCAGAGAGGCTTATCCCGGTGATGTTTTCTATCTTCACTCAAGACTTCTTGAGAGGTCGGCTCAGCTTTCTGACAAGTTCAGCGGCGGCAGTATGACTGCTCTGCCTATTGTAGAAACTCAGGCGGGAGATGTGTCGGCGTATATTCCTACAAATATTATTTCCATAACAGACGGTCAGATTTTCCTTGAAAGCGAGCTTTTCTTTGCAGGTCAGCGACCTGCCATAAATGTGGGCTTGTCGGTATCCCGAGTAGGAGGTGCAGCCCAGACCAACATTATGAAAAAATCTGTGGGCACAGTAAGGCTTGACCTTGCTCAGTACAGGGAAATGCAGGCTTTCTCGCAGTTTGGCGGTGATCTGGACGCAGGCACTGCTCGCCAGCTTAAATACGGTGCAGGGCTTATGAGGCTTTTGCGTCAGAGCAATAATTCGCCTATGACCTTGCACAGACAGGTAATTACTCTGATTTGTGCTCAGGAAAGGCTTTTTGTTGATATTCCCGAAAAGGATATTAAAGCCGTCCAGCAGGAGCTCCTGGAGTATTTTGAGCAGAACCGAAGCTCGGTTTGTGTTAAAATCGAGCACAAGAAGACTTATTCCGATAAGCTTAAAAATGAAATAATCGAAACGGCTAAAAGGTTTCTTGCAAGCAGATAAAAAGGAGAGGAGGAACATTATATGGTAAGTGCAGGCGAAATAAAGCAGAGAATAAACGGTATTAAAGATACCAAAAAAATCACAGACGCCATGTATATGATTTCTTCTGCAAAAATGCGTAAGGCTTTAAGAGAGCTTGAGCAAACTACTCCGTATTTTAAAAGTATCAGCGAAAAAATAGGAGAGCTTTTTTATTACATTCCCAAGGTTGATAACAGGTATTTCAGGGTGATTCCCGAAAGAAATGAGCCTCACAGAAATCACGGTGTAATTCTGATTACCTCTGATAAGGGTATGTGCGGCGGGTATAATCAGACAGCCATAAATGTGTGTCTGGAGTATATGAGCCGTCACCCCAGAACCACTGTTTTTGTTATCGGAGAGTACGGCAGGCAGTATTTTCTTAATAAAAATCTACCTTTCGTAACAGAATTTCATTACACTGCGGCACATCCCACGCTTTCTGACGCTCGGCATATCTGTGCTGATTTGTTGGAATATTACGACACGGGAAAACTGGACGAAATCAATATTATCCACACGGACTATATGGGCTCAAAGCCCGGTGAGTGTAAGAAAATTACACTTCTGCCTTTGATACAGACAAATTTTTATAAGGAAGATTCTGCAAAAAAATGCATTGAAAAAGAGTTTTTGCCAAGTCCGGAGGTTGTTCTTGAAGGGATTGTTCCCAGTTGCCTTACAGGCTATATTTACGGCTGTCTGGTAGAAAGCTTTTGCAGTGAGCAACAGGCAAGAATGAACGCTATGAAAAGTGCAGGGGACAATGCAGAACAGATTTTGAAGGATTTGAAGGTCCAGTACAATAAAATCCGTCAGGCGGCAATTACAAACGAGATGATTGAAATTTCAGCAGGTGCTGCGGCACAAAGAAACAAACGTCTTCAATCCTTTAAGGAGGATAAGAGCTATGAATGACTCAGTTAACAATATGAATACAGGTAAAATCGTTCAGGTTACAGGCCCTGTAGTGGATGTTAAATTTACAATGGATTCCTTGCCGAAAATCCGTGAAATGCTTTTTGTAAAATGCAAGAATGAAGAAAGAACTATGGAGGTTGTCCGTCACGCAGGCAATGCCGTTGTAAGGTGTGTTATGCTGGGGGCAAGTGAAGGTCTGTCAAGAGATATGACCGTTTATGCCACAGGTGCACCTATAAGCGTGCCTGTGGGAGAAGCGGTTCTCGGCAGACTTCTCAATGTTCTCGGCGAGCCCATTGACGGCGGCGAAGAAATTGAGGCTCAGGTTCAGCGTAAATCAATTTATCGCCCTGCTCCCGATTATTCTCAGCGAGCTCTTTCTGAGGATATACTGGAAACAGGTATCAAGGTTATAGATTTGCTTGCTCCTTATACAAAAGGCGGTAAAATCGGTCTTTTCGGCGGTGCAGGTGTTGGTAAAACAGTTCTTATTCAGGAGCTTATCCACAATATCGCCACAGAGCACGGCGGTTACTCAATTTTCACAGGTGTAGGCGAGAGAAGCCGAGAGGGAAACGACCTTTACTGCGAAATGAAGGATAACGGCGTTTTAGATAAAACTGCTCTTGTTTTCGGCCAGATGAATGAAGCTCCCGGCGTAAGAATGAGAGTTGCTCTTACAGGACTTACTATGGCGGAGCATTTCCGTGACGAAAGCAAAAAAGACGTTCTTCTGTTTATTGATAACATTTTCCGATTTGTTCAGGCAGGCAGTGAGGTTTCAACCCTTCTTGGCCGTATGCCTTCAGCGGTTGGATATCAGCCCACTCTTTCCCAGGAGCTTGGCGAGCTTGAGGAGCGTATAGCTTCTACCAAAAACGGCTCGGTAACCTCTGTTCAGGCGATTTATGTGCCTGCCGATGACCTTACCGACCCTGCTCCTGCCACTACCTTTGCTCATCTTGACGCCACAACTGTTCTCAGCCGAAAAATTGCGGAGATGGGTATTTATCCTGCCGTTGACCCTCTGGAGTCTTCTTCCCGTATGCTTGACCCCGAAATAGTGGGCGAGGAGCATTATCGTGTTGCCAGAAGTGTGCAGGAGATTCTTGAGCACTATAACGAGCTTCAGGATATTATCGCAATTCTGGGTATGGATGAGCTCAGCGACGAGGACAAGCTCATTGTGCACCGTGCAAGAAAAATCCAGCGATTTCTTTCTCAGCCTTTTTCTGTTGCAGAGAAATTTACAGGAGTCAAAGGTATATATGTGCCTCTGGAAGAAACCATAAGAAGCTTTAAGGCTATTATCGACGGCGAGGCAGACGAGTACCCCGAAAATGCGTTTTTCAATGTGGGCACTATTGATGATGTAAAAGAAAAAGCAAGACAGCTTGCAGAGGTGTAAGGTGAAAAGCTTTAATCTTAAAATTCTCACACCTGAGCGTGCTTTTTATATTGGGGAGAGTACCTCTCTTGTTGTTCCCATAAGCGACGGTATGTTGGGTATAATGGCTTACAGAGAGCCTGTTACCGCTTCTGTTACCTATGGCGAGGCGTCCTACACTACACCTGAGGGTAAAAAAGTGCAGTTTTCTGTGTCCGGCGGTATGCTTGACGCAGTGGATAACAATGTTACACTTTTGTGCGACTATGCCTTGTTGCCCGAAGAGATAGACGAGGAAAAAGAGCGTAGGGCAGAGGAAGAAGCCTTAAGAGAGCTGAGAAAAAGCAAAAGCGATAAGGATTATCAGCTTTCAAGAATTATGCTGAAAAACGCCATAAATAACCTGAAAATCAAGCAAAAGCACAGCTTGAACTAAAAAACTTACTTTGGCAGATAATCTGTTTTTTATAATACGGATTATCTGCTTTTTTTTAAAACATCTGATATGAAAAATAATCAGATAATACCATTTACGTAACAGGCTCAACTTCCTGCAAGTGGAGTAAATATGCTTCTCCGTTGTCAGAGGCTCTGACAGTGGCATACGTTTACGCCCCTGCCTGGAAAAATGCGTTTGTTACCTACGACCCCAACAACCCCCTTACTGTGGTTAAGCCTCTTCAGGCTGTTACTCACGAGGGCTTCAATTCAGACACAACGACAGGTTATTTTGTGGCTTATGTTCCTGTAGGCTCAACGTTTATGTTTAAGCCTAACGAGGGTGACACAGCAGGCTCTACAGGTAAGCTTGAAGTGCCCGGCCATCTTACAATGCCCTGTTACAACGTTGTGACACGAAGCTGGGATGAGCTTGACGCTGAAATAGCTAATGCTAATTACGTAGTAGGCAATACCTTCCACAACAACGAAACCAACATCTTGGGCGTTAAGGCTACATACTACGATTATCTTTCTGATGAAGAGTATAACGGCCAGTGGCTCAATCCCATACAGCACGGTACAGGCTTTAATAAATCGTCTGACGACTGGTATCCTTTCTTTATTTTTAACCAGGAGATTTCAAAGCTTGCCAAGAGTAATTCCTCTACCTGGAATTACCCCTTGTATTTCGGTAACTTCTGTAATACAAGCGGTGCTTACAACACAAGCTACCACGGAAGCGGCGGCTGGGCAAATGCAACCAACTCACAGAATGCATACAACTTCCACTATGTGCCCAATAACTCAAACGCACTTTCAAGTGAAAACGCCAGTGTTCAGGGTTTAATGCGTCCTACTCTCAGTGAAACAGGCGACCTTATGGTAACAGATTCTATGCCTGCACCTTACTTTAATAACAGCTGGCTTATGGAGAATGACCTTGCTAAGGTGATTTCTGCTGACTTCCCCTTTGTTATTGAAGAGCAGGAAGGCTACAAGAAGTATAGCTTTGACTCTAACGACGCAAAGGATAACATTTACTTTACCTGGGATACTCAGGGTACAGAAACCTATCCCACACTCATAAATTACGGTACAAATACCGTATCTTCCTCACACAAGGACTATTACTACGGTATCAAAGACGGTATTCAGTACTTTATGAATCCTGATGATGGCTTCAGATCAGGTTATGGTATTTTCCCCTTTAACAATGCTTCCGGTACAAAGGGCGTTAAGACCTACTCTAACGAAAACCTTAACTACGGCTTCGGTATCCGTATGGATATTGACTTCCGTGTTCCCGAGGGTGGCGTAATTCCCGGTACTGATGAGCCCATTCTCTTTGAGTTTGAGGGTGACGACGACCTTTGGGTTTACATCAAGGATAATGATGACGATGATGATTACGGCAGACTTATTCTTGATATGGGCGGTGCCCATAAAAAGAGCTACGGTAAAATCGACTTTAAAGAAATGGTTTCTACCGTAAGCGAGGCTTATAATATTTCTGACATTGACACCAACACCAGCGAAAAGCAATACGTTTACCTTGATGCAAAGGGCAAATGGACAACTCCCTATGTATACTTCTTCAATTCAAGCGGAGCGGTAAACGGAGCTTGGCCCGGTAAGGCTATGACTAAGCTTAGTAACGGTAATTATCGTTTTGAAATTCCCAGTGGTGCTACAGGAGTTGTTTTCAGTGGCGGAAATGAGACAAAGCAAACTGAGAATATTGATTTAACTTCTACCAATGGTTCATATTACATCAGCGGTGGAGATGATTCTGAACAGTATACAGTTGCACAGTGGGCTGTTGCAGGTGAAAATTCCGGCTTAAGCGGCAGCTCTTCGGCTTCTGCTCAGATGAAGACCAATGTAGAGTATGACTTCAGCAGCTTCTTCGATAATACAGATGACCAGAAGACATACACAATGACAGTGTTCTATATGGAGCGTGGTCTTATTGAGTCTAATATGAAGATTAACTTCACAATGACTCCTCTTGACAACGACATTACAGTTGCCAACGAGATTGACCCTGCTGACCTTAACCCCGGTCTTGTAGACGCTGTTTTACAGGCAGAAAAGTTCGGCTACAACATTTCAAACGACAATAATCAGGTTATCGGCGTTGAATACATTACCGCTGACGGTGATGTTTACTTTGTGGCTGACACAGGCTTTAATCTTCCTCATCTTGGCAGTGCCTTCTTCGACGCTAAGTTCGAAACAGGCTCTAATATGTCAATTACCGAGTACAACACCTTAACAGGTATTGAATATGATACTGTCTGGACACTTTACGATAATAACACAGGTGATGTTCTTGCCGAGAGCAACGATGAAACATCTATGCAGTCAATCTTTGACCTTATCAATGCGTCAGGTGACTCTAATCTGAGAACAAGCCTGTATCTGGGATATGTGAACACCCCCAAAACAACCAACATTGCAGTTTCTAAGGCTGTTGAAGACGAAGACGGAAAAGATATTTCCGATACCTCTACAGCAGTATTTGATTACATAATTGCATTGGATGTTGACGGCAGCGGCAGCTTTAAATCCGAGTACTCCCTTGATTATGACCTTTTTGACGTGAACAGTAATTATATTGCAACACTTACTGCCGAAAACGGTAAGTTCTCATTACAGGCAGGTCAGAAGGCTGTCTTCAACGGTATGCCTAAGGGTGCAAAGTACAAGGTGACTGAAGCTGTAAAGAGCGGCTATGAGCTCGGCTCTATTGCCGGCGGTGCTAATGCCGTTGTTAGCGGCTACAGCGTATCCGCAGACATTGCCGACATCAACGATATTCTTTACACAAACATCTACAAACCTGTAAGTACAGCACTCTCTGCTAACAAAACTCTCGCAGGTGAAAGCTACACAGGTACAGACTTTACCTTCAAGCTTGAAGGACTTGACAAAATGACCCTTGGTTCAGAAACCACCAAGGATACAAAGGACGTTTCCTTAGAGGTCAGCTCAGTAGCAAACGGTGTTGTGGGCTTTGCCAATACCACCGAGTATTCTCCCTTTACCTATGGCGAAGAGGGTATTTACTGCTACAAGATTTCTGAGGTTAACGACGGCAAGGCAGGCTATATTTACGACGATACTGTATTCTATGCTAAAATTGTGGTAACTGCTGACAATGACGGTGTGCTTACAGTGAACGAGGCAAAGTACTATTCCGACTCAAGCTTCTCAACCGAGATAAGCTCCGCAGAGGTTGTGTTCAAGAATAAGTACAAGCCTGTTGAAGCAGAGCTTACTCTCAATAAAACTCTTGATACCGCACCTTACACAGGTACTGAATTTGAGTTTAAGGCTGAGGGTGTAAGCGATAACACTGCAAACACATCTATGACCGTCAACACATCTGAAAACGGTAAGGTTACATTTAAGAACACTTCCGATAATAAGATGTTTGAGTTCAGTAAGCCCGGCACATATTGCTACAAGCTTTACGAGGTTAAAGATGAAAACAATATGGATTACATCTACGACGAAACACCTTATTTCGCCAAGGTAAGTGTTACTGCAGGTGAAAACGGTGTGCTTTCTGCCTCTGTAAGCTACTACACCGACAGTGCCTTCACAGCTCCTGCCAATGACGTAACAATCGCCAACGAAAGTGCTCTTTGTAAGGTTTACGTTTACAAAAAGAGCAGCCTCAACGGTACAACCTCTTTAGAGGGTGCAGAGTTTGAGCTCAGAACAGCTTCTCCTGATGAAGCAGGCGGTTGGATAGAGGACACCGACAGCACATATACAAGCGGCCCACAGACAACCAAAGAGGTTGAGCTGGAGGACGGCACAAAGGTGATTGCGGCGGTGTTTGAGAATATTCCCCAGGGAGATTACGTTGTTGTAGAAACAAAGGCTCCCGTGGGCTATGAGCTCAGTCCTCTTACACCTTACGTCAACGTAAGAAAAACTGCCGAAAACAATGCAGAAGTCCATATTGACTTTATTGACTACGAAAGTCAGCCTCTGCCTCTTACAGGCGGCAGCGGTTTTGCCTTTGGCACAGCAGCGGCAATTTCGATTTTCGGCGTAGCGGCAATTTGTTGGCTTGTAAGCAAAAAGCCTTCTAAAAAAGGCGTTCACTATCGTTAAAGATTTTATACCTAAATAATATGAAAGGTGATTTAATAATGAAAAAGTTTAAGTCTATGGCTTGCCTTATTCTGGCAATGCTCACTCTTTTAACTGCGTTTGCTACTACAGCTTCCGCAGCAACACTCCCTCAGTCTGCTACTCTTCACATTACAAAGTACGAAGTTACTGACTCCACAGGCGAAGTAGAGCTTGACACAATTATCGGCAACAGTGCTTCTTCCACAGGCGTTCAGCAGACAGTTACAGGCAAAGAAACCCTTGACGGCGTTGCTTTCACAATCTACAAGGTTGGTGACCTTAACACTGCTGCTCCCAAACAGCCCGATGTTAACGATTTCACTAAGGTAACAACTGTTACAACTGCAAACGGCGGTAAGGCAGACTTTACAGTAAATGCTGATGAGTTTGGTCTTTACTATGTTGTAGAAACAGGCGCTCCCGAGTATGTTACAACAGTTTCTGTTCCTTTCTTTGTATACCTTCCTATGACAAACACCACAGATGACGGCTATATGGCTGACGTTTATGCTTATCCCAAGAACTACATCCCCCTCGGTGGTGCAAAGCTTCAGAAGTTAGACGGCGAAACACCCCTTAAGGGCGTTAAGTTTGAGCTTTACAAGAAGGACGGCTCCAAGGTTACAGCAGACTACTTCGGCAACGCTATCACTACTTTCGTAACAGACGATAAGGGTTACATTGAGGTTTCAAACCTTCCTGTTGGCGACTACTACTTCTTAGAAACAGAAACTCTCGACGGCTACATCCTCAAGACAGACAAGTACAACTTCACAGTTTCTGCAACAAAAATCGGTGTTCAGACTCTTACTCCTGTTCAGAACTCCACACAGCCTCAGATTATTAAGTTTGTAACTAAGGACGACAACTACGAAGACTGCACAAGCTTCAATGAGTTTGACAAAGCAAAGCAGCATTGGATTATCTATGCCGGTGTTCCTGCTGATATAGCTACAACAACATACACAAATTACACAATCACCGATAATATGGACGACCTTCTCCACTTGGATGACTCATCCGTAAAGGTTTATGCTGAAACTGCTTCTGGTTTTGAAGAGATTGATAAAACCGACTATACCGTAAATCCTGCTACCGAGGATTACGATTTCGCAGTTGATGTTACAGATATCTCTGCTCTTAAGAATGCAACAAGAGTTAAGGTTGAGTACGACACAACCCTGGATTCTTCCGCAGTAATCGAAACAAAGTACTACAACGACTGTAACCTTATCTTCAAGGCCAGCAATACTCCCGAGTATGAAGTAGGTCTTACCCAAAAGCCCTATGTATACACAGGCGGCTACAAGTTCGTTAAGACAAACGCTTCAAATCAGGGTCTTGCAAATGCAGAGTTCAACCTTTATGTTCACGGCGGCACAACACCCATTAAAACAGGTCTTAAGTCCTCTGCTGACGGTACATTTGAGATTAAGGGTCTTGCATACGGCAAGTACGACCTTCTTGAAACAAAGGCACCTTTGGGCTATGAGCTTCGTGCAGACAGAATTACTTTTGAAGTAAAAGCAGGCTCTTATGACGCAGCAGCTACTGCAATCATTAACCAGGCAACTCCTCAGCTTCCCATCACAGGTGGTATGGGCACAGTAATCTTTACAGTTGCAGGTTTAGGTCTTATTACTCTCTCTGTAGTATTCTTTGTAGCTTCCAAGAAGTCCAAGAAAGAAGACTGATTAACTGATTTTTAAACTGTCAGGAAACAGGGCTTTTGCTCTGTTTCCTGATTTGATATTTTCGGTGGTTTTATGAGCAAATCCAAATTTTTCAAAATTATGACTGTTGTTTTGCTTGTGGCAGGTGTATGTGTGCTTTTTTACCCTGCTGTTGTAAACATTATCTTTGTGGCAGAGCAAAATAAGGTTGTAGATGAGTATAACCGTCAGGTTCAAGAGCTTGAACAATCGAATATTGATACCCTTAAGCAGCAGGCTCAGGAGTACAACGACCGTCTGGCAGGCGTTGTTTCCCATTCGGACTCGTCGGATTCGGATTCTGACCAGTCTCAGGATGTGGTTGAATACGGCGAGCTTTTGAACGTGAGCGGTAATCAGATGGGTTATGTTGTTATCCCTGAAATCAGCGTAAACCTTCCTATTTATCATTACAGTACTGAGGCTGTCTTAAGCGTTGGCGTAGGTCATCTTGAAAACACCTCTCTGCCGGTAGGCGGCACAAACACCCACAGCGTTCTCACAGGTCACACCGGGCTTCCCGGTGCAAAGATTTTCACCGACCTGGAAAAGCTTGAGGTGGGGGATGTTTTCTATATAAAAGCTCTGGACGAAACCCTGTGCTATGAGGTTGACCAGATAAAGGTGGTTTTACCCAACGACGCCAGCGACCTGCAAATAATTGAGGGCAGGGATTTGGTTACTCTTTTCACCTGCACACCCTACGGAGTAAACTCTCACAGGCTTCTGGTGCGTGGCAGCCGTATTGCTTATGACGGCTCCTTAGATGAAGACTCAGATATTCCTAAAGAAACCGTACCCTCAACAACTCAGGAGGCGAGCGCTGAAACATCTGCGCCTTTTGAAGACAGTGAAACTTTGCCTGCGGTAAATCCTTTACTTGAAAAATCCTCTCTTTCCGACGAATTTATCTTAAAATACATTGTTCTGCCTTCCTTTATTGCATTGGCGGTTATTGCTCTTGTAATAATTATGTTCAGAAAAAAGGGTAAGAAAAATGAAAGGTAAGATTTATATTTGTATTGCCGCCTGTCTTCTGGTTGTGGGGCTGGGTGTTTTGCTTTATCCCACAGTTACAAGACTTTTCAGCGACAAAGAGATTAACTCTGTGGTTGAGGATTTTAAATCTTCCTTTCAGTATGAAAGCTTTCCTTTAATTGAAGAAAACACCTTACCCCAAGAGCAGGTTACTGCACCCGATGTGACTGAGCCCTCAGAGGATTCTGAGGCTTCAGTTGAGTTTACCCCTGAGCAGTCTGCAAGGCTTTACAAGGACTTTTGTGCATATAATGCTGACTTGATTAAAAACGGTCAGTCCTCTTATGGCGACCCTTTTGTTTTTGAGGACGAAAGTATTTCGCTTTCTCAGTACGGACTGAACACTTCTGTTGCAGGTATAATTTCAGCACCGTCCATTGATATGGAGCTCCCTGTTTATCTTGGTGCAACGGAGTATAATATGCATTTGGGTGCGGCTCACCTTAACCGTACTTCACTTCCTATTGGCGGCGAAAGCACAAACTGCGTTATTGCAGGGCACACAGGTATGGTTAACGCAGTTATGTTTGATAACATCGTCAAGCTCAATAAAGGTGACGAGGTTTTTATCCGCAATTTTTGGGAAACTCTCAGCTATAAAGTAAGAGAAACAAAAATTATTGAGCCTGACGGCTCCAATGAAATTCTAATTGAAAAAGGAAGCGACCTGGTGACTCTTATTACCTGCTATCCTTACGGAAGCAACACTCACCGCTATCTTGTAATATGCGAAAGAGTTAAATGATTACTTTCTATTCGTTCTCAGGCAGATGTCCAAAGTGCAGGACATCTGCTTTTTTATATTTTTGTGTAGATTGATGTGTCAAAATCGTTGACACATCAACCTCGTTGTGGCATACTATAATCAGACATATTATATAAAAATTTTTGAGAGGGCGGATATGAGATGAACAAAATTGACGAAAAATACAAGGCGTTGTTTACTCCCTGGAAAATCGGCAATGTAGAAATCAAAAACCGAATAGTAATGTGTCCTATGGGCGGCACATCTCTTTTTGGCTGGTTTGAGCTTACAGGTTGTCATTTTGACAAAGAGGCGGCAAAGCTTTTTCTTGAGAGAGCAAAGAATAATGTAGGCCTTATTATTCCGGGAATTGCTCCTTTGAAAGATACATTCTGGGGCAAATGGCTTTGGCAGAATCCTAAAATGTTTGAAGAGCTCAAGGTGTTTATGGATGAACTGCACAAGACAGGGGCAAAGCTTTTTATTCAGCTTACCGCAGGAATGGGTCGCTCCTGGGCTATTACCGAGCTGGTTGCTCCCTTACATAAAAACAAATTTACCCGAGCTTTGGTTAAGCCTATTATAGATACATCTCACGAGCTGGCTTCTCCTTCTGCTCAGCCTTCCCGTTGGGCTCACGACATAGAGTGCCCTGAAATGACTAAAGAGCAGATTCTTGAAATTATCGAGGCATTTGCCAAAACCGCAAAGCTCTGCAAAGAGGCAGGGGTTGACGGTGTTGAGGTTCACGCAGTTCACGAAGGATACCTTCTGGACCAGTTTGCTATTGAATTTTTCAACAAGCGTCAGGATGAATACGGCGGAAGCTTTGAAAACCGCTATCGCTTTGCAACAGAGGTTGTAAAGGCTATTAAGAAAGAGTGCGGCAAGGATTTTCCTGTTTCTCTGCGTTATTCGGTTGAGTCCAAGATGAAGGGCTTCTGCGAGGGTGCTATGCCCGGTGAGGACTACATCGAAGTAGGCCGCAATATGGAAGAATCCGAAAAGGCGGCGAGGTATCTTCAGGACGCAGGCTATGATATGCTTAACGCTGATAACGGCACTTACGACTCCTGGTACTGGGCACATCCGCCTATGTATATGCCTGAAAACTGCAACCTTGATGACGTTGCCCATATTAAAAAGTTCGTGGACATCCCTGTAGTTTGTGCAGGCAGAATGGACGCCGAGGTGGGTGCTAAAGCAGTAGCTGAGGGAAGAATCGACGCCGTAGGTGTTGCCCGACAGTTTCTGGTTGACCCCCGGTGGGTAACCAAGCTTATTGATAACAGACTTGAGGACATCAAGCCCTGTATCTGTTGCCATAGCGGCTGCTTTAATTTCTCATCCTCAAAAGGTCACGCCAATACTCAGGACCTTACAGATACAATGGGTCTTTCCCGTTGTGCGCTTAATCCCGAAACAATGCAGTCTAAAAAATACAGTGTAAAGCCTGCAAAAAAGCAAAAGAATATTGCAGTAATCGGCGGCGGTATCGGCGGTATGGAAGCGGCAATCCTCTGTGCAAAGCGTGGTCATAAGGTTACTCTTTATGAGAAGAGCGGCTCTTTAGGCGGTGTGTTTGTGGCGGCTGCTGCTCCTTCCTTCAAGGAAAAGGACAGAGCTCTTATTACCTGGTATATCCGCGAGCTTTCAAAGCAGCCTGTTGAGGTTAAGCTCAATACAGAAGTAAAAGATGTCAAGGCTCTCGGTGCTGATGAGGTTATTGTTGCCACAGGTGCAGTTGCTAAGAATATCCCTGTAAAGGGCAGTGAAAAAGCCGTTGAGGCAGTGGACTATCTCCTTGGCACAAAGGAAGTAGGCGAAACCGTTGCAGTAATCGGCGGCGGTCTTACAGGCTGTGAAATCGCCTACGACCTTTACCTTAAGGGCAAAAAGCCCATTATTGTTGAAATGCAGGACGACCTTGTTACCACAAAGGGTGTCTGCCTTGCAAACACAAGCTACCTTCGTGACTTTTTCAAGACGAATAAAGTCCCTGTGTATCTTGAAACTTCACTTTCCGAGATTAAGGACAGCAGTGTTGTTATAAAGGATAAAGACGGCAAGACTACTGAAGTTTCTGTTGATTCCGTAATTCTCTCAGTGGGTTATAACCCTGCACCTCTTGCAAAGAAGAGCAGACATATTCACCTTATCGGTGACGCCGCTGAGGTGGGTAACCTGCGTACTGTAATCTGGGGTGCTTGGGACACCTGTATGAAACTCTGATTTTAAAAGGAGATTTGTTATGATACTTACTAAAGAACAACAAGCAATCTTAAACGGCGAAAAGGGTGAAACCCTTGCCAAAGTTATGAAAACACTTGTTATGTATGGTGACGCCTTTGAGGCAGAAAAGCTTGTGCCCATTACCTCAAAGTATAATCACCTTGTAACTTCCTTTGGTCTTAAGGTAATGTCCCCGGTTTATGATTTAATGCAGCAGTTGCTTGATTCAGGAGTTATGTCTGAGCAGAAGTTTTCCGTAGACCCTCGTCCCATTGACAAAAACGTGCCTGCGAACTTTTTGCAGAATTTTGTTTTCAATAAATTTATGTATACAAAGCAGAGCTTTTATGAGGACCAGCTTAATAAACTGGGGCTTATGAATGAAGACGCCTTTACCTGTACCTGCTATATGGATGAGGTAGGCAACAAGCCCAAAAAGGGAGATGTCCTTTCCTGGGCTGAGTCCAGTGCTGTTGTATACGCCAACTCTGTGCTGGGTGCAAGATGTAACCGTAACTCGGGTATTATCGATATTATGGGCTCTATTGTGGGCTTCGTGCCTTATTTCGGCTTGCTAACAGACGAAGGCAGAAAAGCTACCTGGGTGGTTAAAGTCAACACCACCAAAAAGCCCGAGGCTCAGCTTTTGGGCTCGGCTATTGGTATGAAGGTTATGGAGGATGTGCCCTTTGTAAAAGGACTGGATAAGTGGATAGGCACTGAGCTTAACGACGAGGCCTGTGCTTATCTCAAGGACTTCGGAGCGGCTACCGCTTCCAACGGTGCGGTGGGTCTTTATCATATTGAAAATCTTACTCCCGAAGCAGTTGAAAGCTCAGAAAAGCTTATTGCAGAGGGTGCAAAGGAATATATAATTGATGACGCAGAGCTTGAAAGAGTGCAGAAAAACTATCCTGTAATCTGGAAAAATCCCGAGGCTTCACCAAAGCTTTGCTTTGTAGGTTGTCCTCATCTTTCTTTGCAGCAGCTTAAAGTCTGGACAGAGAATATTGAAGCAGAGCTTTCAAAGAATAATCTCAAAAAGGTGACAATTCCCACAGTGCTTACTGCCGCACCCGGGGTTTTGCGTGAATTTGAAAAAACAGATTACGCAAAGAGGCTGAAAGCAACAGGTGTTATAATTTCTTACATCTGTCCGCTTATGTATATGAACAATCCTCTGTGCAAGAAAATGCCTGTAATTACATCATCCAACAAGCTGCGTACATACACCAGTGCCAGATATTATACCGACGGAGAAATCCTCTCCATTATTACAGGAGGTAAAAAGTAATGAAAGTTTTCAAAGGAAGAGTTGTTACCCCCGGCGAGGTTACTGCCGAGGCAGTTGTAACTCACGAGGGCTTCAATACCCTTGCCTCTTTTCAGATGGCGTTGCAGTTTGGCGACAAAGAGGTAAAATGCGGAGATCAGAACAACAAAGAGCTTCACGGCAAGCCTCTTATAGGCAAGGCTCTCTGCCTGCCTCAGACAATCGGCTCTACCACAGGTGGTCTTGTGCTTTACTGTGCCTGTGCTATGGAGAAGAATCCTGCCTGTATGCTTTTTTCAGGCCATATTGATTCTCTTGCCGCCGCCGGTGCAGTCCTTGCGGATGTGTGGGTTGAGGGTGTGAGTATGCCTGTTGTGGATTCTCTTGGCGATGAGTTTTTAAATTATGTAAAAGACGGAATGAAAATCACCGTAAAACCTGACGGCGTTGTAGAGGTTCAATAAATAGAATCAATCCCCTTGGAGCAAATCAGAGCTTTAAGGGGATTTTTTTGATGTAAATGTCGCTTTTGTGCAAAACAGGTAAAAAATACATACAAAATTTTACATTTTGCCTCAATAGGATTTATTGCAATAAAAACTGTAAGTGGTATAATATTCTTTATAAGGAAATGTATGAAATTTATTGGTATTTATTGTAAAATTTTGGAGGAATGAAAATGAAAATCAATTTAAGCAAAAAAGTTCTGGCTTTTCTGCTTGCACTGATGTGTTTGTTGACTTCAATTCCATTTTCTGTTGGAGCAGAAGAGGTCAACAATTCAGGTGTTGATGTTGAAATCGTCAGCTTTATGCGTGGCGCACAAGAAGACCTTCGTGCCAGTGAGCTCCTTGAAGCAAGGGTGACAGGGTACAGCGACAATGTACAGAACCTGACCTACAAATGGACAAACGGGTTGGGTACATACCTTTATGTGTATAATTCTCATAATATGTACTACATCAACAACACCGATGGCGAGATTGAGATTTATAACAGCAACATCCCTGCAAGCAATAATATGGCAGGGCGTACCTACAACACCTCTTATAAAGAAAAAGGCTTTTGCTGGGCAGCAGTATACGGCTCTTTTACATCAGGTACAGGCGGCAGTATCGACAGCGACAAAGCTTTTGTAGGTACTATTACAGTTGAAGTTTATGACGGCGAAACCTTGCTTGCAAGAGATACCCATACAGGTAAGCGAGAGCTTGTCAGAAGCGGCTGGAGATGGTACTATCAGAACACAGGTATTGTTGCTTCCAGCCTTTCAACCGATATGGATGATGTTACCATCGGTATGTTCGAGGGTGACACAAGAAACGTAAAGGACCTTCTGGGTGAAAGTGCAATTCTTCATATCACCTGTGTAGAGAGCACAGTTCAGAATGGCGAGGTTGTTTCGGGAGACGATAATATAGTGCTTACCAAGGATGGCGACTATTATATTACCGCCAAAACTCTTCAGCAGGAAGGCAGCACAGGGCCTGAAGGGGATGCAAAGGTTACTCTTACAATCAGAAAAAACACCTGTAAATTTCACGAGAACACCACTGCTACTGCTACCACAACGGTTTATATTTTCAAAAAACCTACAACAAGTACTACCGCATACACTCTTACTCTTACAGGCAATCTTGACGACAGATGTACCTACTTCATCGGCGGTCAGAAGGGAGAGAGGAAGACAGACGAAAATGGCAACGAAATTGTTCTTTTCACAGGTCTTAACCCCAACACCGACTATGAAGTAGAAGTAAGAGGAAACTATACAGACGAAAACGGCAACGCAAGAACTGCTTACGCCTATGTTTACGATACCACCAAGCCTGTATATAACGGCACGGTTAAGGTTTATTTAAATGGTACTTATAACTCAGCGGAGCATACTGCTGACGGTACCCTCGTAAATATCGAAGATGTAACCTCTTATCCCGAGGGTACACCTCTTTACGCCAAAAATATTGATGGCACAGGAGATTTTATCCCTCTTGTTAATACCGAAACAGGCGTTTATTCATCAATTCTCGACACAGGCTCATATAAGCTTTATTATGAAGCCAATGAAGATTCCAAGATTGATGACCAGCTTCTTACTATGCACAACGCTGACCGCACAAGATACCTCTTCTATAACTCTGTTCAGTATTTTGACGACGAAACTGACCTTGGTACAGAATACTACATAACAGATTCCAAGGTTACTACAAGAAAAGCTCCCACAAAAGACGGCCATGTGTTCACCGGCTGGCAGATTAGAGGTACCGGCACTACATTCCAGGCTGAGGCAACTCTTAGTGATAATATTTCACAGGCTTATGTTCTTGAAGCTCAGTGGGAAAAGGGCAAAAATGTTTATGTAAACTTTGTTATAGACCATCGTGACCCTGACACAGGTGTACCTTATGATGAGGACGATGATCATCATAATGTCGTTTTCGACCTTATGAGTAAACCTAAGAACAGCGTAGGTAACTATTCTGACGTTTTTGATTCTTCTTCCTATATCAACTGGGATGGTGAAGAAGGTACTTTCGACACTCCGGGTTATGTTCTTGAATATGACAAGAACGAGAATGGTGTTATAACTGTAACCAAGTATAACGCCACAAAACCAATCCTTACAAATGTTCTTGATAACAAGGATTATTCCGTTGAGGTTATCAAGTCGGGTTATGAACTTATCTCTGTTGATGTTGATGATGATAAAGACGATAAAATTATTATTGACGTTAAGCTTCAGTACGAGCCTAAAAACGGCGACCTTAAGTTTAAAGTAAAGCTTGATGAGGACGCAAAAAAGCTTATTAAAGAACATCCCGAGTATAAGCCCGTGGCAGTAGACGTTAAGGTTCTTTCCTGGTATACCTCCCAACGAAATGAAGTTGAGGCATATACCTGGGAGCATATAACCCAGCACCACGATACCTTCGTTACTCTTTATTTAAACGATGACCTAACCGAGGCAACAGGTTCTTATCCTGTATGGATGAGAAGTAATTCAGGTAACCCTTTCTACTACAGAATCAAGGTTGTTTCCTATGTTCTTGCCAACGGCAGAGTTCTTGAAACCTATGATGTTGAAAATCAGAAAAACGTTCAGTATCTGAGCCTGGGTGAGCGTTACCTTGCAGAAATTTCTGCTGCTGGCGGTGTATGTCCCGATATTGAAAAAACCAATTTATTGGGTGCATATTTTGACGAAAGCGGTGTTCAGCAGGGTGAGCTTGTGGCTGAAATCAGCATTAAGACTCATAATGTTACATTTGCCTTTGAGGATGATGGTGCCACACTTAACGGTGAAACCGAAAACTTCACCCTAACAAAGCAAATTAAAGTACCCGACCTCACTCAGTATGTACCCACAAAAGATGGGGGATATGTGTTTGACGGTTGGTATCTTGAAAACGGCACAAAGGTAGTATCAGGTGCAGAGCTTGAAAGTGATATCACCCTTTATGCAAGCTGGAAAGCTCCTCTCACAGTTGAAGGCGTTGTTTCTGTGGCAGGTTATTATTATCTTGACGAAGAAAACCCTGATGACCCCACAATTATTTACGAGGCAGCCCGTACTCACGCAGTTACTGTAAATCTTCAGAAGATTCTTCCCAACAGTTACACAGAAACCATAAGAACTCTTAAGGTTGATGTTACCTATAATGATTCCGCTGAAAAACCAATGGGTACTGCCAATTACTGCTTTACTGAAGTGCCCGACGACGGACATCAGTACAGAATCCTTATCCAGAATCCCAACTATATCGTAGCCTATCAGAACGAACCCGATAGCCTTCTCCCTGAAAAAATCAAAGATTACAGAGAAGGGTATAATGACCCCAACGCCTTTACCGCAGTGTTTGGAGAAAACGAGCCCTTGGTTGCAGACGTAAACGCATTTATGCGTTTTTCACCTGAGAACTTTAATCTCCATTATCAGGTTTTAGCGACATCTATCAACGAGGGATATCGTCCTGTTTCAACAGAAATTCTTATCCACGGCAACGACGGCAAAAGCGGTGTTACACCTCAGAACTGGCCTGTTATTACTCAGATGAATGACGGCAACACTTACACAGGTGATAATGTAGACGTGGGTGCAGATGGAAAAAGTGAAGTTAAGACCTATCCCGTGTGGATGTATATGCCCGACGGTCATACTCTTTACGATTATGGTGTAAGCCTTGACGGCTATAAATATCAGAATGGTAATGAAACCATCACAAAAGCTTTTGACCCTGTAAAAGCACCTTTCTATGTTTATTACAACGGTGCTGCCCGTTACAGTGCTAAAGCAGACGCAAACCCCGAACATCAGACTCAGCTCCTTACTGTTACCTTAGCTCCCAAAAGATACGAGGTTATCTTTAATATGGGCTTTACAGAAAGTGAGAAGGACTATATTACTGATTTTAAGTTTACAGTTACTCCTAAGGTTTTGAAAACAACAGACGAGAATAATCAGCACGTTGTCGTTGTTAATGAAAATGCAGTTCACGAAACCAGCCATATCTGGAGCTATGAAACCGATGTTAACTATGAGCCTCAGCGAGAGGGTTATGAGTTTCTCGGTTGGTACGACGGTGAAGGTGAAGACGCAGAGAAAGTGACAACAATTTCTGCAGATACCCATGAGAATATTACCCTCTATGCAAGATGGAAAGAGCTCTTTACAGTTACCTTCTACACCAATTTAAAGGGTATCGACGAAACTTCCTTCCGTGTTTATTATCAGAACGACGAGAACACCCCTGATGATGTATTGACACTTACAAAAGAGGGTAAAGTTAAGTCTTTCTATGATATTCCTCAGCTTGAATACGAACTTAACAATAAGTTTATCTTCAAGGGTTGGTATCTTGCAGACGGTACACCCATAAGCTGGGATGATGTCTACACAAACCACACCAACATCTACGCACACTGGATAGATGTAAATGAGGTTGACAAGGATAAAGACGACAAGAAAGAGCTTTACGGCGGTCTTGATAAATACCCCGAGTTCGACCTTGCAGGTGTTCAGATTCGTGATGTTGTAAAAGACACAGGAAATCACTACGGAGAGGAAAGCACAGGTCTCAGATTTGTAAGTATCCTCAGCGAAAATGTTTATGAGCAGCTTAATGAAATTACCGACAAAAATAAAACAGTAACAAATCCCAATAAAGCGGAATACGGCTATGCTCTTGCAAAGACAGAAACAGTCAAGGAATTTGCAAATGGCAACGCTGAGTATAAGATTCAGTATAACGGCGAAAATGTAAACGGTACAGATACAAGAAACGACTACAAATACGTTCAGAGTATCAGGTGCAGCGGTTACAGCGACCACAGAAATTTTGAGGGATATCGCTTCTATACTGCCGTTATTACCTATGACGGACTTGAGGGTGCAGAGCTTGAAGCAGCTCACAACACCGCTATTACCGCCCGTGCTTATCTGCGTTATACCGACGCCAACAACCTTTTGAGAACCTACTACAATAACTACACAGGAACCCAGAGCTTCGGCGGTTGCAGTGCAAGCTTTGCAAAGGTAGCCGAGAGCTTTGCGATTGATTGATATGAAAGCCAGAATTATAGTTTTATCAGGTCTTTTGCTTTTGAGTGTTTTTGTTTTTTTCGGATGTAACAGTGCTGAGAAAGTTAAGCCAACTCAGCCTGTTACCACACAAAAAACCACAACCACTGAAAGCACGGATAAGACTGCGGAAAATGTAATTGAAACAACCTCTGCCAAAATAGCGGAAACTTCCGAAATTATAACACAGAGCACAGGTGCCCTTGAAACTTTCACACAGGCAGAAACCTCTGCTGAGAAGGCAGATGAAACCACCGCCTCAGAAACTTTCACCGAGCCCTTTATAAATTTTTCTGATTTAGAGTGATGTATATGAAAAAAGTATTGGCAATGCTTATTGCCTGTCTTGTGCTTATTTCCGCAGTGGGTATCTTCGGAGCTTTTGCACAGGAATTTCGCTATGGCGACGCCAACCGAGACGGCAAACTGAATATTAAAGACGCAACCTATATTCAGCGATATGCCGCTAAGCTGATTGAATTTGGCGACGAAGAAAAGACTCTCTCTGATGTAAATGTTGACGGTAAGGTCAACGTCAAGGACGCCACCCTTATCCAGAAGCTTCTGGCAAAACTGGTGAGCTTCTTGCCTGTTGACACAAAGCCTTTGGAAACTTCTCCGTCCTCGACTGATGAAAGTGCGACAACTGATGTGTTAACATCAACAAGTGAAACAGAAACTACGAGCTTTGAAGGTTCAGAGGCTGTCACAACTCCTGCACAGAGTAAACCTACAAAGCCCGTGGTGACAGACCCTGTGGAGAGTAAGCCCACAAAGCCCGTGGCGACAGAGCCTGTACAGAGTAAACCTACAAAGCCCGTGGCGACAGACCCTGCACAGAGTAAACCCACAAAGCCTGTGGTGACAGAGCCTGTAGAGAGCAAGCCCACAAAGCCTGTGGTGACAGACCCTGTGGAGACTAAACCCACAAAGCCCGTGGCGACAGACCCTGTAGAGAGTAAACCCACAAAGCCCGTGGCGACAGACCCTGTA
>JAFUQS010000051.1 GCA_017472225.1 Clostridia bacterium
ACGCTCGAGCCGCTTGGGCTCTTACTTTTGTCGGTTGTGACAAAAGTAAGCAAAAGCACGCATTTGGCGGATTAACCTCCGCAAGAACTGAAAAAACCGAGTAAGGCTTATTCTATCCTTTACTCGGTATTTTTAGTTCTTGCGGAAGTTAATCCACCAGCGTGTTTTTGCTTACTTTTGTCACAACCGACAAAAGTAAGAGCCCAAGCGGCTTGAGCGTACGGAGTTAAAGGAACAGATAAAACCTTGCCGTTTTGCACCACGGCACTTAAAAGCGAAGGTAAATACATTTTGAGTAGTCAGTAGACAGTAGTCAGGAGTCAGGAGGAAAGGTCAGCACATCGGTAAGCCGATAGTGTCAGCACATAGGTAAGCCGGTAAATTTAATAACCTTAAAATTTAAAAGCATCTGACTTTTTACGGTCAGATGCTTTCTGTTTTTATCTTTCTTTACTCGGCGGGAACAGACCAACTGTTATATCAATGTCAAAACGGATATAATCGCCGCAGGCGGCCTGTCTACTGACTCCTGACTACTGACTACTGACCCCTGACCCTGACTGCTTAAAAATATTTATCCTCTGCCGACGGCAACAAAAAAGCTCCCCTGCATAATGCAGAGGAGCTTTGAAAATCCCATTCGGGATAAATTATCTCTTTGAGAACTGCGGCGCACGACGAGCACCCTTGAGACCGTACTTCTTTCTTTCCTTCATTCTCGGGTCACGAGTGAGGAAGCCTGCCTTCTTGAGTGCGGGACGAAGTTCTTCGTCATACTGAAGAAGAGCTCTTGAAAGACCGTGACGGATAGCACCTGCCTGGCCTGTTACGCCGCCGCCTGTTACACGGCAAACGATGTCGAACTTCTCAGTTGTTTCTGTGAGATTGAGAGGCTGACGAACGATGAGCTTAAGAGTTTCAAGACCGAAATAATCGTCGATATCTCTGTCATTGATTGTGATTTTACCTGTACCTGCATATACACGTACTCTTGCGATTGACTTCTTTCTGCGGCCTGTGCCGTAGAAGAACGGTGTTGTTTCGTACATTTACTTTTCCTCCCTTTCTATTAAAGTTCAACAACTTCAGGCTTCTGAGCTGCGTGTGCGTGTTCTGCACCTGCGTATACACGAAGTCTTGTCATTGCTGTGCGGCCGAGAACTGTGTCAGGGATCATACCCTTGATAGCCTTTGTCATTGCGAATTCAGGCTTTTCCTTCATGAGGGTTGAATACTTAACCTTCTTCATGTTACCGATGTAGCCTGTGTGATGATAGTACATTTTTTGATCGAGCTTCTTACCTGTGAGAACAACCTTATCAGCGTTGATGATGATAACATGGTCGCCACAGTCAGCGTTGGGTGTGAATGTTGCCTTATGCTTGCCACGAAGAAGAACTGCGGCTTTTGCAGCAACACTGCCGAGGGTCTTACCTTCAGCATCAATTACATACCACTTACGAGTGATGTCGCCTGCTTTGGGCATATAAGTTGACATATCTGTTTACCTCCAAATAATATTTTGTCAAATTGCCTTGATATATTATCACAAGAGGAGAACAATGTCAACACCTTTTTTGCAAAAATTTAATTTACATTTTGCTTTCTTCGTTTTTCTTTGATTTTCTTCGATTTTCATATGATTTCCTGATTTATGATTTTTGTTTTTTTGCTTCTTATCTTGTGAGAACTCCGCCGTCCTGATACAAAAGCAGCATGATATCCTGTTCCTTTCCCGTTTCGCAGTTGACATAAACCAGAGCCTCTTTGTTATTTTTATCCTTGCAATGAAATTCATAGCAAAGGGCTTCCTTGCCTGTTTCAAGAGGAATCATGGCCTTTTTTACCGAAAGAATGGTGAGTGCTGAGGAAATAACATTCTCGGCGCCTTTTTTTGTTGCTTTGATTTCAGGCAGTGTCCGTTCATGGTGGTTCATGAGATATCCTCTTGCATCGAAGGCAACGGCTTCACCTGTTTCAAGGGATATGCTCACCTTGACAAGGTCGCTGTAAAAGGTAATGTTGTCCTTTTCGTGGGCATAATTCACGGTACACACACCGTCATAAACGGAATAATAGCTGTCGGTCATATTCTTGTAGCCGATTGAGCTGAGATATTCTGCGCCCCGTCCGACGGCTTCCTGAGGTGAAATGGTTGCCGCACCTGCATAGGCTTCACTTGTAAGGCTGCATGGGTATCCGCCTTTTTTGGTAACGGATACGGATTTATCGCCGACAGAAAAGCAATAAAGCTCAATTCCGGAGCTGACATCCTCATCTTCTCTCAGTGAGCCGATATCCTCGTTCATGATTTCTGCGGCAATTTTTTTTGCTTCATCCCTTGTGATTTCGCTTTTATTTTTAAGAAAAAGGGATTGCTTTGTGAGAATGCTGTCTGAAAAGGGTCCGTCATATAAAAGGGTGGGGTAGTCTGTAACGGTCTGCTTTGTGCTTTCTATTCTTGAAGAAAAGCTTTCGGGCAGCTCGCTTTCATCAAGGTCAATTGTGGTTATGCTTTCCGTGAAGGTTACTGCATTGTCGTTGTAATCGGAAAGAATTGAGGAAATTTCACTTGAAAGCGAGGCGGAATAATCATAAAGAGCCTGCAAGGCCTGTTTGTCCTCAGCGGAAAGGAAGAGCATATTATCCTCGCCCTGACTCAAGGATACGGTGTAATCACCCACCTGAGAAAGAAATTTGAAAATTTCTTCGGTGTCGCTGTTTTCTGTTGTAAGCTCACCAAGGCTTTCCTTCGCCATGGCACCCTGACGGCAAAGGTCATTGCCGATGTCAAGCAGCATATCTCTTGTTCCCGAATAAAGGCTTTTCTGCAAGCTTACTGTGATACTGTCAAGGCTTTCGCAAAGCTCATTCACAGCCCTTTGATTGTTTATCTCATTTGCGAATTCATACCGGTCTGCCTTTCTTGCATAAACAAGGGTAGCCACACCGAAAAGCACGGTGAAAAAGGTCAGATAGCTTATTATCCTCACATAAATTCTTCTTTCACGGTTTCTCATGTTTTTCCTGCCTTTCATGGATTTGATACTCATTAAGCTTGCACTTAAGAAGCCGTATTATGCTTTATAAGTGCAATTTCACTAAAAATAGTTTGTGAAAAGGCATTAAAAATATCCCTTATTTTTTAATTGAAAGATTGAAAAATTCTTATTATTATAGTATAATCTATGTTAATTATGATTTAAAATGAGGAGGTGTGCCCTTTGATAGCTTATCTTGATAACAGTGCAACAACAAAAATGTGCAGTCAGGCTAAAGAAAAAATGCTTGAGGCAATTGAAAATAATTGGGGCAATCCTTCTTCGCTTCATGAAAAGGGTATTGAAGCTGATATGCTTCTTCTTTCTGCAAGAAGAACGGTTGCAAAAGCTCTTTCAGCCGACGAGAAAGAAATTGTTTTCACCTCCGGCGGAACTGAGGGCAATAACCTTGCAGTTTTCGGTGCGGCTTATGCCAACAAAAGAAAGGGCAACCGTGTAATCACCTCTGCCGTTGAACATCCGAGCGTCAAAAAAGCCTTTGAGCGTCTTCAGGATGAGGGCTTCGAGGTTATATACATCGGTACGGATTCATTCGGACACCTTGACATCAACGGGCTTGAAAATGCCGTGAATGAAAAAACCGTGCTTGTCAGCATTATGGCAGTCAATAATGAGGTGGGCGCAATTCAGCCCATTGAAGAAATTTCAAAAATCGTGAAAAGAAAAAATTCACCTGCCCTCATTCATGTTGATGCTGTTCAGGCATTCGGCAAAATCCCTCTTACACCGAAAAAGTGGGGCATTGACCTTATGACCGTCAGCTCACACAAAATTCACGGACCCAAGGGTGTCGGTGCTCTTTTCATCAGAAAGGGTACAAAAATCAGAGCCGTCACTGTCGGCGGCGGACAGGAAAATGATATCCGTCCCGGAACTGAGCCTATGCCGGCAATTGCAGGCTTCATGGGAGCCGTTGAAGCGCTCAATGTGAAAGCGAGCCTCTCTGAGCTCAGCTGTCTTCGTGATAATTTCATCGGAAGGCTTAAAAATATTGATGGTGTAAAAATCAACAGCCCCGCAAATGCACTGCCTTATATCGTTAACCTTTCCCTTGAAGGGCTTCGCTCGGAAACGGTGCTGAATTTCCTTTCGGATATGGGAATTTACATCTCGTCAGGCTCAGCCTGTGCAAAGGGGCATAAAAGCTATGTGCTCACAGCCATGGGGCTTGACGACAGAACAATTGATTCCTCCCTTCGTGTGAGCCTTTCAAGGTTCACCACGCAGCAGGAGCTTGATTACTTCATTGAAGGAATTGAAAAAGCAATGAAGGTTATTATGAAACGCTGATTTTTATATAAAGAGGTAAGAAATGAAGGAAGTATTACTTATTAAAAACGGTGAGCTTGCACTCAAGGGGCTCAACCGTGGCACATTTGAAGATATCCTTGTTAAAAACATGAAAAGAAGGCTTCTCGCATCTGTCGGTAAGTTTCAGTTCACAAAGTCACAGTCCACAATTGTGGCAGAGGCTGTGAATGAGGATACCGATTTTGAACAGGCGGTTGAGGTGCTTAAAAAGGTATTCGGTATTGCCGCTTTTTCAAGGGCAGCAGTTTGCGAAAAGGATTTTGAAAGCATCAAAAAAACAGCTCTTGAATATCTCGGTGATGACCTGAGAAGCGTTAAGACCTTTAAGGTCAATGCAAAAAGAAGTGACAAGAGATTCCCCATGACCTCACCTGAAATCTGCCGTGAGGTGGGCGCTCATCTTCTTCGCAATATCCGCACCCTGTCCGTTGATGTTCATAATCCTGATATTACCGTAACCGTTGAGGTGCGTGACAATAATGTGTTTATCCACGGCAATCAGATTAAAGGCGCAGGCGGTATGCCCGTCGGCTCTGCCGGCAGAGTGGCACTGCTTGTTTCAGGCGGTATCGACTCACCCGTTGCAGGCTGGATGATGGCAAAAAGAGGTCTGCAGCTTTCTGCAATTCATTTTGCAGCACCCCCTTATACAAGTAAGCGTGCAGAAATGAAGGTTCATGACCTTGTTTCAATTGTTGCAAAGTATAGCGGAAGAGTTAATTTTGCCGTTGTCAATTTTACTGAAATTCAGGAAACCATAAAAGAAAAATGTCCCGAGGAGCTTTTCACAATCATTATGAGAAGACTCATGATGAAAATTGCAATCCGCCTTGCGGAAAGGGACAACTGCGGAGCCCTTGTCACAGGTGAAAGCCTCGGTCAGGTTGCATCGCAGACGCTTGGTGCAATTGCCTGTACCGATGCGGCAGTCAATATGCCTGTTTTCCGTCCCCTTATCGGTATGGACAAGGACGAAATTATCACAATTTCAAGAAAAATCGGTGCTTTTGAAACCTCAATTCTTCCTTATGAGGATTGCTGCACGGTCTTCACCCCCAAGCACCCGAGAACAAGACCCACAATTGAGCTTATTGAAAAAGCGGAGAGTGCTGTCGATTTCAGCGAAATGATAGACAGAGCTGTTGAAACTGTAAGATATATGTCGGTCGATTAATAGTTAGTTTACCGATTGTTATCAGTTGCATTTAAAAATACACAATAATTTGTGCTATACTATAATGTACTGATGAAAAATACTATGTTTGAGGTGAGGTCGTGAACTGTGAGCTTATAAGTGTCGGAACGGAAATTCTTCTTGGCGATATTCTCAACACGAATGTGCAGTATCTTTCAAAGGAGCTTGCCGCACTCGGAATGAATGTTATGCATCACAGCACTGTGGGTGACAATGAAAAAAGGCTTGTTCAGGCTTTGCACTCAGCCTTTTCAAGGTGTGAGCTTGTTATTCTCACCGGCGGACTCGGTCCCACTCCCGACGACCTGACCAAGGAGGTCTGCGCCGGATACTTCGGCTGCAGCCTTTATGAGGATGAAAGCATCCT
This sequence comes from Clostridia bacterium, assembly GCA_017472225.1. GTDB lineage: Bacteria > Bacillota > Clostridia > Oscillospirales > Acutalibacteraceae > UBA6857. The sequence continues at coordinate 5,936 of JAFUQS010000051.1, forward strand.
CAGGGGCATAGAAGCCTATTTCACCAACAAAAATGTCAGAATGCCTGACTGCAACAAAAAGCAGGCGCTAATTCCCGAAGGCAGTATCGTGCTTGAAAACCGCAACGGAACTGCTCCCGGCTTTATAATGGAAAAGGACGGTAAGATAATGGTTATCCTTCCCGGCCCTCCCGGTGAAATGAAGCCTATGTTTGAAAAAAGCGTCAGAGCTTATCTTAAAAGATATACGGATAAGGTTATAATATCTCACTCGGTCCGTACCTTCGGAATTGGTGAAAGTGCAATGAGCGAAAGGGTCGAGCATCTTCTTGACGGCTCAAACCCCACCGTTGCACCTTATGCCAAAAGCGGAGAGGCTCTTTTAAGAGTTACCGCAAAGGCAGAAAACGAAAAGGAAGCAGAAAAGCTTATGAGCCCCATAATTTCCGAAATAAAGGAAAAGCTCGGGGAATATATATACGGAATTGACACCGACTCAATTGAGCAGGCAACCGTGAAGCTTTTGAAGGAAAAAAAGCTGACGGTGGCTTTTGCGGAATCCTGCACGGGAGGTCTTTGCGCAAAAAGAATTACCGATGTTGCAGGTGCTTCCGAGGTTTTTCACTGCGGAGTAGTGTCCTATTCAAATGAAATCAAAAACAAGGTGCTCGGTGTTAAAAAGGAGCATCTGGATAAATACGGTGCGGTAAGTCCTGTGGTTGCGGCGGAAATGGCTCTTGGAGTCAGAAGCATTTCGCAAGCCGATTTCGGAGCAGCCGTAACAGGCTTTGCAGGGCCTTACTATGAAGGCTGTGAGGACCCGATAGGGCTCATTTACATTGCCGTTACCGACGGAGAGCTCGTATGGCTCAAAAAGCTGACAACGGGTCACAGCAAGGGTACAGCCTGCCGTGATTATAACCGTACCGTCAGTGCATCAAATGTAATCAACGAAATCCGCCTTCTTGCGGCGGCTCACCCTGAAAAAAGGTCAGAGGGTGCAGATATCATCGAATATATAAATTCATTTTAAAGGAAAAGCAGTATGAAGATAATTTATGAAGACGGCAGCGACCGTAATGAAGGCGAGAACATCGGCAGCGGCTCTTTTGAGTTTGAGGATGTTTCAAGTGACAGTGCCCGTTCTCCCGGTGCAAAAAAGCCGGTAAGACCTGTCAGAAGACCTGCCCCGACTCTCAGACCGAAGCCTGAAGGTCAGCCCTCTCAGCCTCAAGCCACGGCTCAGCCGGTTTATAATCAGCCTTATGCTCAGGGCTATGTTCCTGTGCCCGGCTATATGCCTCAGGGATATGTGCTCACTCCCGAGCAGGCGGCAGCTTATCAGCAGCAATATCCTCAGGGCTACCCCGTATATCAGGGAATGCCTCAGGGCTACATACCGCCTCAGTATATACCCTATCAGCCGCAGCCCCCGATTTATACTCAGCCCCCGGCACAGCATGACGAAAACAACCCGGGCACAAGGGTACTCTATCAGAGCCCCGATTTTGACCATCAGGAAAGAACGGCAGGCAAGGAAGCTCCCTTCTATCCTCAGCCCACCTATTCTCAGCCGGTTATTCAAACAGGTATAGCTCATGAGGATGTGGACTATTCTGATGAATCAGTGCCGTCAAGACCACGGGTCAGCAGCACAAAAAAAGCTTCTCCGTCTTACCCGTCAAGAAACACAAAAAGCTTTGGCGAAACGGATGTTGAAATGAGCGTTTTTGAGCTTAACTCAATGGCTCAGAAAAAGCAGCCCACCGTAAAGCCTGTCCGTCAGCCCGGCATGAAAAAGCAGGGTCTTGACGTTGAAGATTTTGAACAGGAAATTGACGAGGAATTTGAAGACTTTGCCGATGATTCCCTTGACCCGATTCCCGGGGAAAAAAAGAAGCTCCCCGTGTCCGAAATCATCCGCCGTGTTGTTCTGGCAATTTCCCTTGTTGCAATTGTTGTTGCTGCGGGTATGCTTATCAACGAATGGCGTCTTTCAAAAGAAAACAAGGCGCTTGAAAATGAAATTTCAGACCTTATCATTGATGTGACTGAGCCTTCAACAACAAAGAAGCCCTCCAAGGATAAGGATACGGAAAAAACAACCAAGCCGGCTGAAACCACAACAGCCGCCCTGACCCCCGCACAGCAGTGGGCACAAATCAAGGCGGAATACCCCGATGTTATTTTTCCTGTGAACCTTCAGCTCAAATATGCAAAGCTTTATGCCACAAATCAGGATTTTGTAGGTTACCTTTCTGCCGACGGAATAAATCTTAACCTTCCCATTGTTCAGACAGACAATGACGAGGATTACATGAACAAAAACTTCTACGGCAAAAGCACCAAGTACGGCTGTCCCTTTGTGACACACCTCAACAACATCACAGAGCTTGATATGAACACCGTTATTTTCGGCCATCATATGAATGACGGAACGGTTTTCGGTGCTCTTGATGAATATAAATCGATTGAAGGCTTCAAGGCGGCCCCCGTAATCACCTTCAACACCATTTATAAGGATTATCAGTGGAAGGTTATTGCGGCATTCATAACAAATGCTTACGGAAAGGATGACAATGATGACTATATCTTCAGATATTATTTCACATCCCTTTCAACTCAGGAGAGATTTTCAGCCTTCCTTAACGAACTGAGTCAGCGTTCCCTTTATGACACGGGCGTTGATGTTCTTCCGACGGATAAAATCCTCACCCTTTCAACCTGCTCTCATGAGTTTATCGATGCACGCTTTGTTGTTGTTGCAAGGCTTGTCAGAAACGGCGAAACCGCCGAGGTTGATGTTTCAAAAGCAGTTGAGAATCCCAGCCCCCGCTATCCGCAGGCTTACTATGACAAAAAGGGTCTTGATAACCCTTATAAGGATGCAAGCAAGTGGGAAGTAGGGTAAAAATAGTATGGATAAGTAATTTAGGAGGTAGAAATGATTAAGCTTTTCACACTCAGAAATCTTTCAGCTTTTTCCGGCGATGCTGTTTATAAAATCTGCCTTTCTCTTGAGGATTTCGGACTCACCGAGGAGAAAACAGTCACCTTTGACAGCTATGATGAGCTTTTCAGCGAGGCTGTTGTTGCTCTTGAAAGAGGGGAGCATATCCTTGTTGCGGCTGAAAACAGTGATTATAACTCATTTAAAAGAGATTTAATCGGCAAATTGCTTCTTGAAGAATATTCATGCCCCGGAATTGCAGATTCAATTGCAATGAATGCAGGGGATGATGTTTCGGAAATTGACATGACAGGCCACACCCTTGTTCCCCATGACTGTGTTTATCATCTCAGTGTTGACGGCCTTTACAGCGGCTTTACCTGTGATGCACTTATGGGAAGACTTTCATGTGTACCCCTTGATTTTGAAAGAGTGGACACAATTATTGAAGCTCTCAAGGAGGATATTCTTGTTCCTCTCATGGCGGCGGAAAACGGAGAACCGGTTCCCATTAAAATGCCGGACTTCGATTTTGTTCCATGCATCAGTGACATGGTCAGCTCACTCAATGAGCTTGAAAAAACAATCGCTCTTGCCACAAGTGAAGCCACCATGTGGATATATAATCTTTATGACAAGGTGGAAGCCTTCAATGATGCACTTCGCTTTGTTGAGGTTATTGATGAGGACGAGGAAGAGGAAACCACGGCTGAAAGCGAATCAGTGCGTATAATCCGTCACGCAAGGGAAGCCATGATAAACTCAGGCAGTGACTTCGGCGGAGCAATTTCAGAAATTTATTCAACAGAAAATGAAGCAGGTCAGACGGTTTATTTTGCCTATGCCGCAGTTGTGGACAGGGGAAATGCCAAGGCAAAGAAAATCAACACCATGAATCCCGATGACCTTGTTGCAATTCTTCCCCATGCGGTAACCGTTCTTGCAGACCTTGTCAGAAACAAGACAGCAGCTCTCAAGGCAGAGCTTGACGGCGACGACAATGAGGCCGAGCTTGAGCCGAAGGCAGAGGAATCAAAGAAAATGAGCAAAAATATGCTGATTTTTGCAATCGTTATTCTCACAATTGCAGTAATCAGCCCCATTATTCTTGCTGTCAGCCTTTTCGGCGGTGAAGATCCCACAACAAGTCAGGCACCGGGAATAAGCTATAATCCTTCAACGGATGTTATAGCCTCAGTTTCTTCAACCTCACCGTCCACCACTTCATATAATCCCTTCACCACCTCCCAGAATCAGGGTCAGATAAACAATGTCGGTGCAACAGAGCCTTCAGCTTCAGATGTAAGTGCTGCAACAACAGTTGCTCCCGCACCTTCAACAAGCGGCACCTTCACCTTCAATGTTTTCGGCTATGGTCACGGTGTAGGCATGAGCCAGGAGGGTGCAGACTACCTTGCAAGACAGGGTTGGCAGTGGGCAGAAATTCTTGCTCATTACTATTATAATATAAATGCGGTGATTGTAACAGGTGACAGCTATCCTGAAACAATTTCCTATGCAGGCAGTAACTACAACACAAGAGATTTCCTTGCTTCTGCCCTTGAAGCTGAAATGGGAACAGGAATGCATACAGAGGCTCTTAAGGCTCAGGTTGTTGCAATTTATACCTTTGCAAAGTATTATGCCTTCAATCTTTCTTCAGATGCCTGTGCAATTCTCGGCAGCGGAAGAACACCGTCAGCACAAAGCTATGCAGTGGTTGACGAAATGATGGGCATTGCACCTTATATTTCATATAACGGCTCATGTGCAATGACACCCTTCCATGCAATGAGTGCAGGTATGACAACAGCTTATTATAATGTATGGGGCAAGGAATACAGTGCAGACCTTCCTTACCTTGGCGGTGCAAGAAAAAGCTACGGCGACTACCTTGAGGATGATTATGCAACAACATATTCAATTTCAAGCGAGGATCTTAAGGCACTTGTTAAGGCAAATGCCGACATTGAGCTTACGGGCGACCCGGCAACATGGCTGACAATCCTTTCACATGACAGTGCCGTTGACAGCAACATCGGTTATGTTTCATCAATCAATGTTGGCGGAAAAATCATGACGGGTAACGACTTCAGAACAAAGGTTATGGAAGGCAGAATCCGTTCACACTGCTTCATCATCACCTATACACCCGACAGCAACTGATATATCCGAAAAGGAATGGAAGTATGCTTTTTCAAAGCTTGACAACAGGAAGTTATTAGGGTATACTTTTCAGCAGTTAATATTAAACATTTAAATAAAAGGAGTTTTTATCATGGCATTAGTAACAACAAAGAAAATGTTTGAAGATGCATATAAGGGCGGCTATGCTGTCGGTGCATTCAACGTAAACAACATGGAAATCATTCAGGGTATCACAAGAGCTGCAAAGAAGCACAATGCTCCCGTTATTCTTCAGGTTTCTGCAGGTGCAAGAAAGTACGCTTCACACGGCTACCTTGTTGCAATGGTTAAGGCTGCAGCAGAAGAAACAGGTCTTCCCATCGCTCTTCATCTTGACCACGGCCCCGACTTTGAAACCTGTAAGGCTTGTATTGACGGCGGCTTCACATCAGTTATGATTGACGGCTCACATCTTCCTTATGAAGAAAATGTTGCTCTCACAAAGCAGGTTGTTGACTATGCACACGCTCACGGTGTTGTTGTTGAAGGTGAGCTTGGTCAGCTTGCAGGTATCGAAGACGATGTTAATGTAAGCGAAGAAGATGCAAACTTCACAGACCCCGATCAGGTTTATGATTTCGTAACAAGAACAGGCGTTGACTCACTTGCAATTGCAATCGGCACAAGCCACGGTGCATACAAGTTCAAGCCCGGTCAGAAGCCCCAGCTCCGTTTTGATATTCTTAAGGAAGTTGAAGAAAAGCTTCCCGGCTTCCCCATCGTTCTTCACGGTGCTTCCTCAGTTAATCAGGATGATGTTAAAACAATCAACGCATATGGCGGTGAAATGCCTGATGCTATCGGTATCCCCGAGGATATGCTTCGTGAGGCTGCATCAATGGCAGTTTGCAAAATCAATGTTGACTCCGATATCCGTATCGCAATGACAGCTGCTATCCGTAAGCACTATTCAGAAAATCCCAAGCACTTCGACCCGAGACAGTATCTCACACCCGCAAGAGATGCAATTGAAGGTGTTGTTTCACACAAGATTGAAACAGTTCTCGGCTGTGCAGACAAGGCATAAGATTACAGGAACAGGGGATATAAAAGGATAAATCCCATGTTAACATCCGAAAAATCAAATAGTTAAACATATAAAACCATTGCAGAAGCTGAAATGCTTTTACAATGGTTTTTATATTTTCCTGACCCCTGTCTCCTCGAAGTGTATTTACCTCCGACTTACCTATGTGCTGACACTATTGGCTTACCGATGTGCTGACCTTCCACCTGATCACTGACTCCTGACTACTGTCTACTCGAAAATGTATTTACCTTCGCTGTTATATACCGTGGTGCTGAACGGCAAGGTTTAATTTGTTCCTCCAACTCCGTACGCTCATGCCGCTTGGGCACTTACTTTTATCGGTTGTGATAAAAGTAAGCAAAAGCACGCTTTTTTGTTGACACGGCTTTTTATTTTTATAATATACCGTTAGTACGCCTCCAACAACAAACTACGAAGCGCCCCAACTTCCGCTTTTCTATTACTTATAATAAATCCCGTAATCGGTTGCTTTTTATAAAGCTTCTACCCGCCTTCGTTTGTTGTTTTCGCAGCGGGACAAGTTTAGTAGTCAGTAGTCGGTAGACAGTAGCCAGGGGTCAGGCGTCAGTAGACAGTAGTCAGGAAAAGATAAAACAATAAGGAGTCTGTAAAAAATAAACAATCATTAAAAAGAAAGAATAACAACGTAAAGAGGAATTCTCTTTCTGAAAGCAGC
>JAFUQS010000052.1 GCA_017472225.1 Clostridia bacterium
ATTAGACAATAGCAGACCTTACGGAACAAATTAAACCAAGCGGCTCATTTTATTGAGCGTTGTTTTAAACAGAGCTGTTGGGCAACCGAGCCGTGGTACAGCAGAACGGAGCAATCTGAAAATACCGATAAGAAAATTTCTTTTTTCTTTATCCACGGTGAGCAGAAATAAATACCGAGTAAAGAATAGAATAAGCCTGACTCGGTATTTTTAGTTCTTGCGGAAGTTAATCCACAAAAAAGCGTGCTTTTGCTTACTTTTGTCACGCTTGACAAAAGTAAGAGCCCAAGCGGCTTGAGCGTACGGAGTCAGAGGAATAAATAAAACCTTACCGTTAGCACCACGGCACATAAAAGCGAAGTTAAATACACTTTAAGTGGTTATAGACCCCTGACTACTGACTCCTGACTACTGCCTACTGATTCAAGTATGCCCGTGACAAATGCTTTTAAGGCTCAAACGCTTTGCATAGAATCGTTCTTTTTGCTTAAATTAACCTTTTTGTAATTGACTTTACATCGGTTATTATGGTATATTGAGTTGGATATCGGGGAAAGGGGGCACAGGTATGTTCTATGAGCAGGATTGGGTAATGAGGCAGATAAAGCTTCTTGTCCGCTTTATTGCAAGGGCTGTTTTCAAAAAGGATACGGCAGAATATAAAGAGCTTATTGAAGAAAGCATCGCAGGAACGGATATACTTCATCGGGAGCTCATGCTTCTTGTTTCTGAGGGCAGAATCTGTGAAGCAGAAAATTTTCTTTTTGATAATCTTGATAAAACCATGAGGGGGCATCTTGCTCTGGCTCTTGATTTTTATGAAAGGCTCAATAATCTTTCTGACGAGGAGCTTGAACAAGCAAATTTTTCAAGGGAGGAAATCAAAGATGGCCTCAACAATGTTCTTGACCTTTTCGGGCTTGATTTTGCAAGAGAAATGTTTTCCTGATATGAAATAAAAAACTGAAACTGAACAAAAATAAATTTAAAGCAGGTGGAATTTATGAAAATTACAAAGGATATAATTTCTGTTGGTGTCAACGATTATGACATAGACCTTTTTGAAGGACAATATGCCGTGAAAAACGGTATGGCATACAACTCATATGTTATCCTTGACGAAAAAATTGCCGTTATGGATACCGTTGAAGCAGGCTTCACCAAGGAATGGCTTCACAATGTTTCAGAGGCTTTGGGTGAAAGACAGCCGGATTATCTTATTGTTCAGCATATGGAGCCTGACCACAGCGCAAACATAAAGAATTTTATGAACGCTTACCCCAACGCAACAATTGTTGGCAATGCAAAAACCTTCAAGATGATTGAAGCGTATTTCGGCGAAAGCTATGAGGACAGACGAATTGTTGTTTCTGACGGGGAGAGTCTTTCTCTCGGTAAACACAGCCTTACCTTTGTTTTTGCACCTATGGTACATTGGCCTGAGGTTATGATGACCTACGACAGCACAGATAAGGTACTGTTTTCAGCAGACGGCTTCGGTAAATTCGGCACAAGCGATGCAGACGAAGAATGGGCAGACGAAGCACGCAGATACTATATCGGCATTGTGGGAAAATACGGTGCACAGGTGCAGACTGTACTTAAAAAGGCTGCGGGACTTGATATTGCTGTTATCTGCCCCTTACACGGTCCCGTGCTCAGCGAAAACCTCGGTTATTATCTTAAGCTTTACGATATATGGTCAAGCTATTCGGTTGAAAAGGAGGGCGTTGCCATTGCCTTCAATTCAATTTACGGCGGCACAAGAAATGCAGTTATGACTCTCAGAGATATGCTCACAGAAAAGGGCACAGAGGTTAAGGTTTATGACCTTGCAAGAGCTGATAAAGCCGAAGCTGTTGCGGCCGCTTTTACTTACAGCAAATTGGTTATTGCGGGAACAACCTACAACAATTCTCTTTTCCCTTGCATGAAGGCATTTATTGACGGTCTCACCGAAAGAAATTATCAGAAACGAACAGTTGCCTTTATAGAAAACGGCTCATGGGCTCCCACAGCCGCAAAGAATATGAAGGGTATGTTTGAAAAGTCAAAGGATATTACCTTTGCGGAAAATACAGTAACAGTCAAGGGCGTGCCTGATGCTGAAGCTGAAAACAGCCTTTCAGCTCTGGCAGACGAGCTTTGCAGATAATATTTCAAGGAGAAGTACGGCTATGAATGATATGGATAAGGCTCTTTTTAAAATCGGCTACGGACTTTATGTTGTGACATCAAATGACGGCAACAAGGATAACGGACTTATTGTGAATTCGGTTATGCAGCTCACAAGCTCACCGAAAACCGTTGCGGTGGCAATCAACAAACAGAATTATTCCCACGATGTTATTCGTGACACCAAAAAAATGAATGTCAACATTCTCAACACAGACGCACCTTTTTCAGTGTTTAAAAATTTCGGCTTTCAAAGCGGAAGAAATGCTGATAAGTTTGAAAATGTGAAATCGGGAAAGGCACAGAACGGCTTACAGGTGCTTTTTGAAAACATCAATGCTTTCCTTTGCCTTGAGGTGAGGCAGTATGTTGATATGGGAAGTCACGGACTTTTCATTTGTGATGTTACCGATGCAGGTGTTCTCAATGACAAGGAGACGATGACCTACAGCTACTATCAGCAGAATGTTAAGCCGAAGCCTCAGCCGGAAAAGAAAAAAGGCTATGTCTGCAAAATCTGCGGCTATTTTTATGAGGGTGAAGAGCTGCCTGAGGATTTTGTTTGTCCCACCTGCAAGCACCCGGCAAGTGATTTTGAAAAAGCGGATTTTTAAATGTAAAATGCAAAATGGCGGGATGCTTCCCTCCGGTTGTATCCGTTTCACATTGATATAACGGATAAATTTTTTCCGCCTGATCAGTAAAGATAAAACAGAAAAGCATCTGACCGTAAAAAGTCAGATGCTTTTAAATTTTTAAGGTTATAAAAATCTGCCACCTTACCGATAAATCAAACCTTTATCTGCAGAATACATTTTATTTTATATCAAACTTTTACCCGACCACAATTTTGCATTTTGAATTCTGCATTTAAAAGTTATTTGTTCTCAAAAATCTCGTTGTATCTCTGAATAGAGTCTTCAATGATTCTTCTTGCTTCTTCGGGACCCTTTGCCTCATCAATAACCGTGCTTTTATTTTCAAGCATTTTATAAACGGAGAAGAAATGTATCATTTCTTCAAAAATGTGCTTGGGAAGCTGATTTATGTCGGTGTATCCGTTATATGTCGGGTCACCTGTGTGAATGGCAATGATTTTATCATCGGGGTCATTGTTGTCGAGCATTGAAATAACACCGATGGGGTAGCATTCAACAAGAGCCATAGGCTCAATTTTTTCCGAGCAAAGAACAAGCACATCCAAGGGGTCATTATCAAGTGCATAGGTGCGGGGGATAAAGCCATAGTTTGCAGGATAGTGGGTTGAGGTGTGAAGAACTCTGTCAAGGCGCAGAAGACCTGTCTGCTTGTCAAGCTCATACTTCATTTTACTGCCCTTGCTGATTTCGATTACGGAGTCGAAACGGTCAATACCGATTCTTTGAGGGTTAATATCGTGCCAGATGTTCATTTTTGTTCCTCCCTGAGTTTTTTCTGAAGCTATCATAACACAATTGAAGAAATTTAGCAATAATTGATATAAGTTTTTTTGAAAAACTATTGACAATAACCGCCGATTGTGATAATATACTTGGGCAACAAAAAAGCAATGCGCTGTTAGCTCAGCTGGATAGAGTGTCTGGCTACGGACCAGAAGGTCAGGGGTTCGAATCCCTTACAGCGCGCCATAAGAAAATGAGGTTCTGTGAAAACAGAACCCTTTTCTTTTTTAGCAGACATTCAAGAGGGATTCGAACAAGGAGGGAGCGAAGCGGAAGAAAAAGCTCCGGTGGAGCTTTTTCGCCGACGTGGCAACGAGCGAAGTGAGGCGATAGGTGCGGGAGCACCGGGACAAAATCCCTTACAGCGCGCCATAAGAAAACGAGGTTCTGTGAAAACAGAACCCTTTTCTTTTTTTATCAACTTGACAAAAGTGTCCGCTGAGTTTATATTGTTTGATGTAAATCCAATCTGTGAGGTGACATTATGATTTTCCGCACACCGGCATATTATAACAGCTTTCGCTGTATTGCCGATAAATGCACCGATAACTGCTGTATCGGCTGGGAAATTGATATCGACAGCTCCACCGCAGAGTACTATAACTCCGTTGGCGGTGAATTCGGCAAAAGGCTCAGGGAAAATATATCTGCCGAAAATTCCTTTATTCTTAAAGGTGAGCGTTGTCCCTTTCTTAATGAGCGAAATCTTTGCGATATAATTACGGAGCTTGGTGAAAATCATCTTTGTCAGATTTGCCGTGACCACCCGAGATATTTTGAATGGTACGGAAATATCAAAGAGGGCGGAATCGGACTTTCCTGTGAAGAGGGTGCAAGGCTTATTCTCACAAGTGATGCTGTGTCTGTTGTTCAGAGTGAAACCGATGAGCCTGTTGAAGAAATTGATGAGGAGCTGTTTTCTTATCTTTCTTCTGCCCGTGAACGTATATTTTTGATTATTGATGATAAAGAACTTTCCCTGAGTGAAAAGCTGTGTGCAGTTCTGGATTTTGCAGAAAATGTGCAGTCAGCTGTTGATAATTTCGGAATTGAGCTTGATAATTCCTGTGCCTGTACCGTTGAGACGGGCGAGGGTGATGCTAAAGGCATCGTTGAGCTTCTGTCTGATTTTGAGCCTATTGACGAAAGCTGGACACGGGAGCTGAAGCTTCTGCAGAAAAATATTCTTGCAGCCGACGGTGCGAAGGGTATTTTTAACAGCAAAAGCGAACAGGAAGAAAGCTATATTTTAAATCTTTGTCGGTATTTTATATGGCGATATTTTCTGAAGGGTATTTTTGATGAAGAAATACTTTCGAAGGTGAAGCTTTCTCTGGCGTCACTTCTTGTTATCAAGGCAATGACCGACGGCAGAAGTGACCTTAATACCTGGATAGAAAAAAGTAAGCTGTATTCCAAGGAGATGGAATACAGCGAAGAAAATAAAGAGCTGTTTTTTGATTATACATATGAAAAGAGCTGTCTTTCCACGGCGGAAATCAAGGGACTGCTGAGCTTATTGTAAGCTACTGCAAGAAGTAAATACATTTAGAGTAGACAGTAGTCAGGGGTCAGTAGTCAGGATCTATGACCAATTAAAGTGTATTTGACTTCGCTTTTATGTGCCGTGGTGAAAATCAGCAAGGCTTTATCTGTTCCTCTGACTCCGTACGCTCATGCCGCTTGGGCACTTACTTTTATCGGTTGTGACAAAAGTAAGCAAAAGCACGCTTTTTTGTGGTTTAACCTCCGCAAAAACTAAAAATACCGAGTAAGGCTTATTCTACCCTTTACTCGGTATTCTTTTCTGCTCACCGTGGATAAGAAAACAAGGTTTCTTCTTATCGGTATTTTCAGATTGCTCCGTTCTGCTGTACCACGGCTTGGTTGCCGAACAGCTCTGTTTAAAACAACGCTCAATAAATTGAGCCGCTTGGTTTCATTTGTTCCGTAAGGTATGCTATTGTCTGATTTATTTGTCTGCCTTTCCACAGCGTGTAGTCCGACAGTCGCCGCCGCTACAATCTGCTTTCTGAAAGAGAATTCCTTTTTACATTGTTTTTTCTGATTTTTTGATGATTGTTTATTTTTTACAGACTCCTTACTGTTTTATCTTTTTCCTGACTACTGACTACTGCCTACTGTCTACTGATCCCTGACTGCTGAGTTTATTGTAAGCTTTATTCTACCACAGTGTTGAGCCATATGCCCTTGTGAACGAAGGCATAGCCCAAAACACATTTTATGATATCTGCCGCAGTGACTATTGTATAAAGCGGCACAATCGGAATATCGGTGAAACGGCTGAGACAAAAGGCAAGAGGTACGGAAACGAGCCACACAAAGCCACTGTCAAAAAGGAATGTGATGAAGGTTTTTCCGCCTGAGCGCAATGTGAAATAGCAGGAATTTGTAAATGCCTGAACGGGCATAAAGGCGGCAATAACAATGATAATAGTTGCGGCAAGGTCCCTGACGCTTTGCTCTGTGTTATAAATCTGCGGGAACAGCCTTGAAAAGCACATCATAACAAGGCCTATTCCGAGAACAACAAAGGCGGCAAAGAAAATCATTTTGGGGCCTGCTTTTTTTGCGTCCTCTTTTTTCTGTGCGCCAAGCATCTGACTTAAAATGATACCCGTTGCACTGCCGAAGGCGATAAATGCAACATTGAAAACATTGTTGAGAGTCATAACAATGTTGAGTGCCGCCACAACATCAAGTCCCCTTACGCTGAAGCATTGATTGAGAAATGCCATACCTGCCGACCAGAGAGTCTCATTGATAAGAAGGGGAGTTGAAACAACGGTGATTTTTTTAATCTGCTCTTTTGTGATGGTGGTTTTGGTGTAAAGTGCTTTTATAAAGGGATATTTCTTTTTGTGAGTATGAGACCATATCACAAGTATGCCAAGCTCAACAAAACGAGAAAGCACCGTTGCAATTGCTGCACCCTCAATACCCATTTCCGGTGCACCGAAGTGGCCGAAAATCAGTATATAGTTAAAAACAAGGTTAACAAGAACGGCAGAAATTGTGGAAATCATGGGAATGATTCTGTCGCTTGTTTCTCTGAGTGTGCTTGCATAAGCCTGAGAAAGCGCAAAGGGGAAAGCCTGCCAGAGCATTATTTTAAGATAGCTTTTGCTGTAGCCGGTTACAAGGGCAATGTCGGCGGGGTCAGAGTCCCCTTGAACATAAGCGGAAATGAGCAGATCGCCCATGGTGAGAAATACTGCAATTCCCACAATTGTGAGAAGCACAGCCGCAACAAGCTTATACTGTAAGGTGCTTCTGACACCGTCGTTATCCTTTTTGCCGTAAAATTGAGCTGTGAAAATACCGGCTCCGCTCATGGCACCGAAAATGCACAGGTTAAAAACAAACAAAAGCTGATTGACAATTGAAACACCGGTCATCTGCAAAGTGCCTACCTGACCGACCATAATATTGTCAAGCATACTCACAAAGTTTGTAACACCGTTCTGAATCATAATCGGAACAGCAATTATGATCATACGCTTATAATAAGGAAGTCCTGATTTTATATAATTTATCATTTTTGTTTTACCTCTTATAAATTTTTTGCCGTAAAGAATGATACAATAAAGACGGTCAGATGTCAACAGGGCAGAAAAATCCCTCTCAAAGAAGAGATTCTCGGAGAGGGAAAGGCTTGATTATTCAGCTGCTGTTGTTTCAGCGGGAGCTTCGGTGGTTGTCATTGCATCTGCCCAACCGCCACCGAGGAATTCGCCGGCCTTAGCGGCAAACTCAAGAATCTTGTTGATGAAATCTTTAAAAACTCTGAGAATTTTGCCCATAACACCTGTAACCTCACGAACCTCATCCTCTGCTTCGGCAAGATCGCCAAGGTTTTCTGAAACCATTGCATCGATTTCTTCCTCAAAGCTTGATGTGGGAGCGAAGGTGGAAGGAACATATGTAAGCGGATGAGTGACCTCCTCGCCCTGTGATACGGTTGTATCGGTTGCTGCGCCGGGAACGGCTGAGCCGATCATAAGAGCGGTGAGAACAAGTGCAATCATGGGAATTAAAAATTTGTTGCGGATTTTCATTTGTGACATCTCCTTTGTGTCTTTTGATAGTTACCGTTTACATTATAGCAAAAATATAAAGCCATTGCAAGATGTTGCGGAAATTTTTACAGTGGCATTATTCTGCCGTCAAGGTGCATTTTTCACTGCCATACAGAGCCAAGGCTCTGTATGGCTATAAGGTGCAGCACGGACATGATGTAAAACCGGCTGTTCACGGACCGCTACGGTCACCGGTAACCGATACTGCGAAAGCGCAAAAAAACAGCTCTCATTTCAGTTTATGCATTTTTGCGGTGATTGACATAAAGGGATTTTTTGGGATATAATATAAAGGCTCGGAAAAAATACTCTGTTGCTAAAAAATGAAAGGATTTTTACTTATGACTAAAACTGCAGGCTGCATTTTTGCAGATTCAATGGAATATGGCCCTTTTCTGGAATGGGCAAAGAAAAACGGCGGAAGGGAAAGCATAAGAAGAGGCAATGAAAGTGTTGAGCTCACTGTGAGCGAGGGTGACAGAACACTTAAAATCATCGGTGTGAAATGCGGAATAGGTAAGGTCAACGCTTCCTCGGCAACTGCATTTCTCATTGCAGATGACAAGGCTGACTTTATTCTGAATGCAGGCCTTTCGGGAGCCGTACACGGACTTAAAAGGGAGGATATGGTTGCCGCAACAACGTATGTTGAATGTGATTTTGACCTTACTGCAATCGGTTATGATCTGGGTGTCAAGGCTGACGGTCAGAAGTATATTTATTCATCCGACGAAAAGCTTCTTTCCTTTGCTTTGCAAAGCCCCGGCATTGTTGCCGCAAAAACAGGAACGGGCGATATCTTTCTTGCAGACCCGGTGAAAAAGGAGCTTTTCAGAAAAGTGTTCGGAATTGATTGCTTTGACATGGAAACTGCTGCCGTTGCCGGTGTGTGCGACAAAAACGGTGTACCCATGCTCTCACTGCGTAAAATCAGCGACGATGCTGACGACGGTGCTTATGAAACCTACCGTGAAATGAATGAACGTCAGGAAACCTGTCTTACCGAGCTTCTTTGCAACATTATGAAAAGATATCTTTTTGACAATGAAATGTGGAATGTATAATTTTGCAAAAAAATTCTTTAATCCTCTTGAAAAAGGTAAAAACTGATAGTATAATTAAATATAGAATATTAACATAGCGGAAGTATGCCCTTTTTTCACTGACATTATTTAAAAAAGGGCGAAACCTTAGGAAAAGGGGACTACAATTTTGAAAGCAGATTTACATTGTCACACCAAACTTTCAGACGGCACAATGGGCATTGATGATCTCATCATCCTTGCCAAAAACAGCGGTGTAACAACTCTTGCAGTGACAGACCATGACTGCCTTGCAGGTGTTGTCAGGGCGGAGCTTATCGGTCAGAGATACGGTATAACCGTTATTCCGGCAGTTGAGTTTTCCGCAACGGATTATAAGAGAAATTCAAGGGTACACATTTTGTGCTACCTTCCCGACAAGCCGGAAAGATTGGAGGGCCTTTGCAAAAGCAATTCACTCATAAGAAAAAGAGCAGGACAGATGATGGTACTCAAAGTGGCAAAGAAGTTCCCCGTTGCTCCTGAATTTATCACAAAATGCTGTCAGGGCTCAACAAATATCTATAAGCAGCACATTATGCAGGCTCTTATGGAATGCGGATATACCACCACAATTTTCGGTGACCTTTATAAAATGCTTTTCTCAAAGGAATCAAGGATGAATGTTCTTATGGATACGAAATATCCCGATCCCGTTGAGGTTATCAAGGCAATTCATGAGGCGGGCGGTATAGCTGTTCTTGCTCACCCCGGATTTTATGATAACTTTGAGCTTTTTGAGGAGCTTATTCCCGAAGGGCTTGACGGTGTTGAGGTCTGGCATCCGGAAAACACACCGGAACAGCAGGAGCATCTTATGAAAATTGCCAAGAAGCACGGCCTTGTTATGACAGGCGGCAGTGACTTCCACGGTGCCTTCAATGCTTATCCTGTAAGGCTTGGTGATTACGGCCCCGATGAGGAGCATCTTAACCAGCTTATGTCCTACAAGGCAAAAAAACGCAGAAAGCAAAAGAAGCTTGAGGCTGCGGCAGTGGCAGCCGAGTAACTCTATACATATCAGAACGGAGACTGTTATGAGCGAAAACGATGTAAAAATTTATCAAAGCAAAAGTGAGCTGAACAAGGGAGGCAACGACCTTTCCTCAGCCTTTGATGCGGTTATTGTTCACCGCACCAACGGTAACCTTGACAAAGCGAGAGCTCTCGGTGAAGCTCTTGCCACCATCACACCCTCGGGAAGCGGTGACGGAATTATTGTTGACCTGAAGGATCATCTTGCGCAAAAATATTTTGCTCCCGATATTCTTTATCAGATCAAGGTGCTTCTTGTTTTTGCCTGTGAAACCCTTTTGCAGATTGAAATTCCCGTTTCTGTTGTGTCCACAACGGCAATTACAGCCATGTATGACAGAATCAGAGTTCTTTCACCCGGTTTTTACAGCAATATTTCAAACGGTGCCGCCTTCACCTTCTATTATCTTGCAATTCAGAAGGGTGGCGACCTTTCTCAGAATATCGGTGAAGCCTTTGCAATGCTTTGCTCCGTTAAAAATAAAGATGGCTTTATAAACGCCGGCAAAACAGTGTGGAACATTGCCGTTGACCTTATCGAAAAGGAAATTGATAAGGCTCAGTTCAAGGTGATCACCACAGAATAAATTTAAACATACCCGAAAAAGTTCGGGAAAAAAACGGACTGAGGGCTTACACTCTCAGTCCGAATATTTTTTGGAGGAGAAAATATGAAAAT
Organism: Clostridia bacterium; assembly: GCA_017472225.1. GTDB lineage: Bacteria > Bacillota > Clostridia > Oscillospirales > Acutalibacteraceae > UBA6857. The sequence goes on from JAFUQS010000052.1 coordinate 10,514, forward strand.
CAGTGACATTCAGAAAATTCTTGAAGCAGAGGTAATCTGCAAGGCAGATATGCTTGAAAGAGAGGTCAAGGCTGCCTGCGGAAGTGATATGATGAGTGATGTTCTTGCTTTTGTGAAGGAGCAGGCTGCTCTTCTTACGGGACTTGTTAATCCTCAGGTGGTGAGAACCGCCGAAATGATGGATATGCACTGCATCATCTTTGTCAGAGGAAAAAGACCTACCCTTGACATGATTGAAATGGCTGAGGACAGAGATATGGTTATGCTTTGCACAGAACTTGAAATGTTCACCGCTTGCGGAAAGCTTTATTCAGAAGGTCTGAGGGGAGGCAGCGGAAAATAATGGACAGCATCAGACTGCATTATCTTGTCCCCGGTGATGATTTCACACGGGCGGGTGCGGCTTCAAGTGATGTCAAACGCACACTCAAGGAGCTGGGTGTAGCACCTTCCGTGATAAGAAATGTTTCCATTGCCATGTATGAGGGCGAAATCAACATGGTTATTCATGCCGGTGGTGGTGACATTGACGTTGAAATCACCGAAAATGAAATCATAATGACCCTTGCCGATAAGGGACCCGGTATTGAAAACCTTGAGCTTGCAATGAAGGAGGGCTTTTCAACGGCTCCGGATAATATCCGTTGCCTGGGCTTCGGTGCAGGTATGGGTCTTCCGAATATCAAAAAATATACTGATGAATTCAGAATTGATACTAAGGTCGGTGTCGGCACCACCTTGCATCTGAAGGTATATATACAATAAGTAATCAAAGGAGATAGTCATGGCTATATTATTTCATTCGGTGCGTCTTGATGCCGAAAAATGTCAGGGCTGTACCAACTGTATCAAGCGTTGCCCCACACAGGCTATCAGAGTCAGAAACAAAAAGGCTTACATAATTTCAGACCGATGCATTGATTGCGGAGAATGTATCAGGGTCTGCCCTCACCATGCCAAGTACGCCGTGAGTGAGCCCTTCAATGAGCTTTTGAAATATAAATACAGAATTGCACTTCCCGCACCTGCTCTTTACGGTCAGTTCAACAACCTTGAAAATGTGGATTATGTTCTCACGGGCCTTAAAAAAATGGGCTTTGACGATGTTACCGAGGTTTCAAAGGGCGCAGAGCTTATCAGTGCCGCAACAAGAGTGATGATGGAAAGCGGAGAGCTGCAAAAGCCGGTTATATCCTCGGCGTGTCCTGCAGTTCTCAGGCTTATAAGAACAAGATTTCCTAATCTTATAAAGAATCTTCTTCCCATGTGTGCCCCTGTTGACCTTGCGGCAAAAATAGCAAGGAAAAAGGCTGCAGAAACAACGGGATATAAGGAAGATGAAATAGGTGTATTTTTCATCACCCCATGCCCTGCAAAAAGAACGGCAATAAGAAACCCTCTTTGCCATGAAAGTGACGGCATCAGCGGTGCAATTGCAATCAAGGATATCTATCCCGTTCTGGTGCAGACCATGGACAGACTTACTTCTGAGGAAATTGAGCCGATAAATGATTCGGGAATTATCGGAGTCGGTTGGGCAAGCAGCGGCGGAGAGGCGGCAGGGCTTCTGAAGGAAAGATATCTGGCGGCTGACGGAATTGAAAATGTTATCAATGTTCTTGAGGAGCTTGAGGATGAAAAGCTGAATGACCTTGATTTTATTGAGCTTAACTGTTGCACGGGCGGTTGTGTCGGCGGTGTTCTCACAGTCGAAAACCCTTATGTTGCAAAGGCAAGGCTTCAGAGACTCCGCAAGTTCATGCCCGTATCCTGTAATAACCTTGAGGATGACTTCAATTGGGATGAAATCGGCTGGACAAAGGAGCTTACTCCTTCACCTGCCATGAAGCTGGCGGATAATGTTATTAAAGCTATGAGGCTGATGACACAGCTTCGTGAAATTGAAGCATCGTTGCCCGGACTTGATTGCGGAATCTGCGGTGCTCCCTCATGCAGAGCCTTGGCGGAGGATATCGTCAGAGGCTATGCAGAGGAAACGGATTGTGTTCTTCATAACATTCAGGTTGGCGGCAACGGTAAGGGTGAGGATTGGCTTCCTGCTCCGTTCAGGGTCAAGGTTTTAAATGAAGATGCAAATGAAGGAGGAGCAAATGAAAGTTAATGAATTAAAGGATAAATTAGGTCTTGAGGTGCTCACTGAGGGCGACCTTAATGCCGAATGTACGGGTTGTTACAGCGGCGACCTTCTTTCGTGGGTTATGTCCAAGGCTGAAGCGGGAGATATCTGGCTTACCGTTATGGGCAACATCAATGCAGTTGCCGTAAGTGTGCTTTGTGATTGTGCCTGCATAATTCTCACGGAAAAGGCAGCGCTTGACGACACGGCAAAAATCAAGGCTGAAGCTCAGGGCGTTACCATTCTGAGAAGCGAAAAAAATGCCTATCAGCTCGGCGTTGAAATTTCAAAGCTCATATGAAATTATATTACGATTTACATCTGCATTCATGCCTTTCACCGTGTGGCGACAATGAAATGACACCCTATAACCTTGTGAACATGGCGAAGATTTTCGGCTATGACATTATTGCTCTCACAGACCACAATTCATGCAAAAACTGTGAAAGCGCAATGAAAATCGGTGAACAAATCGGTGTCACCGTAGTTCCCGGAATGGAGCTGTGTACCTCTGAAGAAATTCATTGTGTGTGCCTTTTTCCGGAGCTTGAAAAGGCAATGGAGTTCAGTGAATATGTGAAAACAACAATGCCGCCTGTTAAAAATAAGGAGCACATTTTTGGTGAGCAGCTCATAATGGATTGCGAGGACGGTGTGCTCGGCAAGGAAGAAATTCTTCTCACAACGGCGGCGGACATCAGCATTGATTATCTGCCCGATATTATCGACGGCTATGGCGGTGTCTGTTTCCCTGCTCATATTGACAGAAGCTCTTACAGTATTATTTCTGCCCTGGGTGACTTCAGCCCGTTCCTCAGGGTTAATTGCTTTGAGCTTACTGTGAAGGCTGACGAGCAGGAATACCTTGAAAAATATGAGGGTACAAGGGGAAAAATAATTCTCCGAAGCTCAGATGCACATTATCTTGAAAATATGCGTGAGCCTGAATTTACGGTGAATCTGCCGGAAAATTCAGCAAGGGCACTGATAGATTACCTGAAGGGTGATATTCAGTAACAGTCAGCCGGCAGCTGTCGTAAGCAACGGCGGCACAAAATTTATTTTTTTATCCGGAAAGGAAAAGGGTTATGACAGAAAAGGAAAGAGCAAAAGAATTGTTTCTGGAGGGCTATAACTGCTCACAGTCGGTGTTTACCGCATTTTCGCACCGTTTCGGAATAGATGAGGAAACGGCAAAAAAAATCAGCGCAGGTCTCGGCGGAGGAATAGGTAGACAGCGTGAGGTTTGCGGAGCAGTTTCAGCGGCAGCAATGGTTATAGGAGACATCTGTGCAGGTGTTGACGGTGAAGATGTTGAAAGCAAAACACGTAATTACGAGCTTGTGCAGAAATTTTCGGAGAAATTCACTGAAAAGCACGGAAGCATCATCTGCCGTGAGCTTCTTGAAAATCATGAAAAAAACAAGGGTGCTGCTCCCGATGACAGAACAGAGGAATATTATCAGACAAGACCTTGCCTGAGGCTGGTTGAGGATGCAGCAGAAATACTTATGCAAATGCTTGAGGAAAAGTAAATATAAGCAAAAAAATCCACCCGCATAAGGCGTTGTGTTCGTAAGGACAGAAATAAATAGTCATACAGTTGTGAGACACTTTTTGTAAGGTGTCTCATATTTTTTTGATAAAAACAGACACTTTCGGCTTGAAAGTGTCATAGTGGGTTATATACTTTGAAAGCAATTATGCCAATCTGAAAACATTTTTTCGGTATGTATAAGTGATATTGCAAATTAA
>JAFUQS010000053.1 GCA_017472225.1 Clostridia bacterium
ACCTTGTAGCTGACATTGGCAACGGTACTATGAATGTGCTCTATGTCATTAACGGCAGACCGCAGTCAGAGAGAATGTACACAGAAAAGTTCGGCACGCATTTCTGTACTGTTGATATCAGTGAGGCCTTCCTCAGAAAAACACAGAGAGAAATCAATGAGCACATTATTGATGAGTGTCTGTGTAAGGGTACTGCAAACATTGTTCAGTCGGATATGAAGATTATCAAGGCAGAGGTACAGAAATATGTAGCTGAAAACTTTCACAGGCTCCGTGACCACGGGTATGACGAAAACACTATGCTTCTGTATATTACCGGCGGTGGCGGTTGCCTTGTAAAGAATTTCTACAAGTTCAATGCAGACCGTGTGCGTTTTGTTGATGACATCTGTGCGGCGGCAAAGGGTTATGAATACCTTGCCGAAACTATGATGAAAAGTGGCAGAATATGAGTGAGTACCGCATAAATGTCCGCTTTAATTTAAGCGACACAGAACACACAGCAATCATTGATTATCTGAACAGCCTTGATAAAGAAAAGTACAAATCAAGAAATCAGTTTATCATTGATGCAATAAAGTCAGCCATTGCTTATGAAGAGAAGCAGACGGCAGATGATGAACTGCTAGAAAAGTTCCGTGAAATTTTGAAAGAGGAGCTGTGTGGTATTTCCGTTACCGCATCAGCTCCTTCTCCTTCTTCGGCGAGTATTGATATGGAGCTTACAGAGGAGCAGAAGTTGAAAAATGATGCAGAGGCATTGGCATTTCTTGATATGTTTTAACGATGCTAAAACATTCAGTTTTTGGAGCCACAGAGAAAAACACAATAAAAAACCGGCACCGTTTACGGTGCCAACAGAAATGAATCAAAGAAGGGAAAACCACGGGCGCCCTTGATAACGGTACAGGCAGACAGACAAAGCACTTGACTATCCTATGGATGTCTGTCCTACACCGTAACAGGCAGGGCATTTGTGTGCCAAATGCCTTCACTTAAGGGAGCTCCCTTAATATCCCCTGAACAGAAAAGAGGTGAAAGACTATTAAAGACATCAGAATTGTAGCAAGAGTTACAGAAAAAGAGAAAAAGAAAATTGAGCGTAACTCTTCAAAATGTGGTCTGTCAACAAGTGAATATGTCAAACAAAGGGCATTGGGTTTTGAACCGAAACCGGTTCTTCCCGATGCCTTTTTTCATTTCTGCGAGAAGATAGACAAGCTTATGGAACTGCCACTGAGTGACGATATGAACAAGAGAATAATTGAGCTTATGACTAATCTTGAAAATGAACTTATTAAACCAAGGAAGGAGAACATTTCGGGGCCCCCGGAAAGTCGCAGACTTTTTGGGGAGAAGGAGCATCCACGGAATGGAGAGCCTTTCGACACTTGTGACGAAAGCGATGAATGGAGTGTGATGTGACGATGGCTGTCACAGGATTCTGGCCCGTAAAGAGCAGGCTTAAAGAAGTTATTGATTATGCTGAAAATCCCGATAAAACCATAGAGCAAAAATATCTTGATGCAGATTTGTATGCCACACTTCAATATGCCGAAAACGACAGTAAAACCGATGAAAAGCTTTTTGTAAGCGGTATCAACTGTTCAAAGAATTTTGCCTATTCTCAGATGATTGCAGTTAAAAAGAAATTCGGTGAAAGAGGTACAAATATCGCTTATCACGGATTTCAGAGCTTTTCCGAAGGTGAGGTTACTCCCGAAGAATGCCGCGAAATCGGTATTGAAACTGCAAGAAAAATGTGGGGTGACAAATTTCAGGTTGTGATTACAACACATCTTGATAGAAAACATCACCTGCATAATCATTTTGTAATTAACAGCGTTTCTTTTAAAGACGGCAGTAAATTCCGCAATAAAATCGAAGACCATATACGCCTTCGTGAGATATCGGATGCAATATGTATAGAACGAGGCAAAACAGTTTACAAGGATGCACCGTTTTACAACAGTCAGAAGAAAGAGTATTGGCTACACAAAGCCGGGAAACAAACCCACAGAGATATGCTTAAGGAAGATATTGAGCTTTGCCTTTCCCTTGCAACGTCTTGGGATAAATTCAGAACAATTTTAGCATCTATGGGATATGAGATTGATTACAGGCGAATGACCGTCAAGGCAAAGGATTGGGAAAGAGGTATAAGGCTGAAAAACCTCGGATATACAGCAGAAGGTATTGAAAAACGCTTTGAAGAAAACTTCAGTAACCGAAACAACAGAAATGAATGGAACAACTATATCATTTCAAGACGTAAATACTTCCCTCTTGAAACAATGGCAAAGCAGTTGGAGTTCAGTATTGAACACAGCAAAAAGCCGGATAAGATTTTTGTTGACACAATGTTTCTGCTGATAATTATGGTTTTCAAACTCATAACGGAAGTTGCAGATGCGATGCTCTTATCCCCCGAAATGAGGCGTGCCGCAAAGGATATCAAACAATATGTGGCTGATTATCATTTTCTGACCGATAATCAAATACACACTACCGAAGAATTAGCAATAACCATTGAAGAAACACAGCAAAAAATTGCCGAGCTTGAAGAAAAACGAAGTAAGGCAGACAACAAGAAACGCAGAGCAAAAACGCCAGAAGAAAAAGAACAATACAAGGCTTTGCGTAAGGAATTGACTAAAGAAATAGCTCCTCTTCGGCAGAGGTTAAAACAAGCCGAGAAAATATATGAAAAATCTCCGCATTTATATGAGCTCTTACAGAAAGAGCATAATGCAGAGATTAAGAAAATACGAAATATGGAAAGGAATAGATAAAAATGATTAATATACAAAATTTAAAACTTAATAATTTAGTGCCCTTTGAGGGCAGTCCCTTTGAATTTAGAGAGGACGAAGGCTTTTTACAACTTTATGACAGCATATCCGAAAATGGAGTCATATCTCCAATTGTGGTATGTGAAAGAAATGGTCAGTATGAAATTGTTAGCGGGTATCGTCGAGCAGAAGCGTGTAAAAGGCTGAATATTGATGTTATCCCGGCAATCATCAAAGAACTCTCAAGAGAACAGGCTATCGTTATGCACGTAGATTCAAATCTTCAGCGTGATAAGATATTACCGAGTGAAAAAGCGTTCGGTTACAAAATGAGGCTTGATGCCATTAAAAAACAAGGCTCCCGTTCAGATTTAACTTCCAACCAGGCTGGTCGGAAGTTGGAATCGGCGGATATTATTGCAAATGAAACAGATGACAGTAAAACGCAGGTCAGGCGATATATTCGTCTGACTTTTCTTATACCTGAAATTTTAAAGCTCGTGGATGAAGAAAGAATTGCTTTTACTCCTGCCGTTGCCTTGTCATATTTATCCCCCGAAGAACAGCATATGGTTCACAAGTTTTATGAGGAAGTGGAAGCCACACCTTCATATTCGCAGGCTGTTGAGCTTAAAAATCTTTCTGCTGAAGGTAAATTGAATGAGGGTACTATCACAGAAATTATGTCCCGTGAAAAGCCAAATCAGATTGAGTATTTTAAGATGCCGTTTGAACACTTGAAAAAGGTTGCTCCCAAAATAAGAGATAAAGATTTTGAGAAGTTTGTTATTAAAGCATGTGAGTATTATTACAAGGTTTTACAAAGACAAAAAGATAGGGATTCGAGGTGATTAGTATTTTAAAGTTTATTGGCACTCTTAAAGCGTATGTTCGATATATTGATGAAGATATACGAGGTGAATACACCTTTAATATTAAAGGTCACGAAGTAATCGCAACCTTTACTGACAAGCCGAACAGAGAAATTGCTTCTCGGCTCCGTGAAATTTTACTCGGCGATTCACACATTCGACAAAGCGATGGCCCTGATATTAAACTAAAGAAAAATATCAAGGAGGCGGTTTAATGTCCAAACGAGTGTGCTGTCTTTATCGTGTTTCCACCGATAAACAGGTAGATTACAACTCAAATCACGAAGCAGATATACCGATGCAGCGAAAGGCTTGCCATAAATTCTGTGATGAAAAAGGTTGGGAAATTGTTCACGAGGAACAAGAGGACGGTGTTTCAGGTCATAAAGTCAGAGCAGAGAATAGAGATAAAATCCAAATCATAAAAGACCTTGCGATAAAACAGAAGTTTGATATTCTGCTTGTATTTATGTTTGACCGTATCGGCAGAATTGCAGATGAAACACCTTTCGTTGTTGAGTGGTTTGTCAAAAACGGAATTGAAGTATGGAGCACCCAAGAAGGTGAACAGAGATTTGATAATCACATTGATAAGCTACTGAACTATATCCGTTTTTGGCAGGCTGATGGTGAAAGCGAAAAGACATCTGTAAGAACAAGGACAAGCCTTGGTCAGTTGGTTGAATCAGGTCATTTCAAGGGCGGCGTTGCCGCCTTTGGATATGACCTTGTTAAAAGTGGCAGATTCAATAAAAGGAAACACGAGCTTTATGATTTACAGGTAAATCCCGATGAAGCGATTGTTGTGAAGATTATCTTTGACAAGTACACGCAAGAGGGTTACGGTGCTCACAGAATTACAACTTGGTTGAACAATAATGGTTACAGAGCAAGGACAGGAAAAATGTGGCACGAGGCAACAATCAGAGGTATTCTCTGCAATCTAACCTATACAGGTGTACTTCGTAGCGGTGATTCCCGTTCAGAGGTTATACCCGAACTACAGATAATTTCACCCGAACAGTTTGAAAGAGCAAGAATGATTATGAAAGAGCGTTCAGACAAGAAGAAAGAAAATCCCACAGTACCGCTTAATACAAAAGGTAAATCCTTGCTCTCGGGTAATATTTATTGTGGACATTGCGGTTCAAGGCTCACGCTTACCACAAGCGGTAAATCCCGTAAACGCAAAGACGGAACAGTTGATAACACCATAAGAATCCGTTACGCTTGTTATGGTAAAAGCAGAAAACAGACGGAGTGCAACGGACAATCGGGATATACTCTGCATATTATCAATGACTTAATTGATGAAATTGTCCGTGATATTTTCAGGAAGATGAAAGGTGTATCTAAAAATGATGTTGTCAGGCTCCGTTATGCTGACGAGCTTGAAGTGAGAAAAGCAAGGCTTAATATGGTAAAAGCAGATTACAGTAAAGAGTTTGAAAATCTCAATGTATTAAAATCCGAAGTTGTTAAAGCAATCAAGGGTGAAAGCTCATTTTCGGCTGATACACTTTCGGGACTGATTGCGGAAAGTGAAACTGAATGCGACAGACTATTATCGCTGTGTAGGGATGCTGAGAAAGAGGTTAATGAAAGTGAGAATTTGCTCAAGGAGTTATCCGACACCTATGATGAACTGAT
>JAFUQS010000054.1 GCA_017472225.1 Clostridia bacterium
ACAGGATAAGTAGCACCTTGACGATTAAAAATCAACCTTCAAGGGTTGATAATATGACTTTGCCCGATAAAAAAGGACGCCCCTTTTCAGTAGACAGTAGTCAGGGTGCCTTCGGCACAGGATGAGTAGCACCTTGGCGATTAAAAATCAACCTTCAAGGGTTGATAATATGACTTTGCCCGATAAAAAGGACGCCCGATGGGCGCCCTTATGACCTATATTCTGTGTTCTTATAAAAACAGACTCCTCCACCGCTGAAGCGGTTCCCCTCCTCTACAGAGGAGGCTTTTCCTGTCTACTGCCTACTGACCCCTGACTACTGATACGGGCTGCTTTCAGAAAGAGAATTCCTTTTTACGTTGTTTTCTCACTTCTTTTATATAGTTAACATTTTTTTACAACCACAAGGATGTATTTTTATCAGCCGTTAAGCATCTTGAAAACTTTTTTATTTGCTGCATAAAGCTCTTTGTATGCAGCAAACATCTTGTCATAAACAGGCTTGTTTTCCTTGTTGGGTGTGAAGGTCTTGTCAGCTTCTATGAGCTTGCCTGCATCCTTGATTTCATCAATAACACCCAAACCGACTGCAACAACTACTGCTGCACCAACTGAGCCTACATTCTGAGGACTTGCAACTGTTTCAACGGTTCTTCCGATGCAGTCTGCAAGAATCTGACTTGTGGAATCATTAAGAGCGCCACCGCCGACAAAACGGATCACATCCGATGTTTTTGTCTTTTTCTCATGGGTTTCAAGCATCCATCTCATATGCATACATACGCCCTCAATAACAGCACGAATCATTTCACTCTTGCCTGTTTCAATGCTGAGGTTATAGAACATACCTCTTGCATTGGGATCTTCAAAGGGGCAACGGTTACCGTGCAGCCAAGGAGTGAAAATAACTCCGTTTGAGCCTGCAGGTACCTTTTCGATAACAGATGAAAGATACTGATAAAGATTTGTATATTCGGATTCCATATCTTCCGCAACATCAGTCTTTTTGAGATATATACCGATTTCATCAAGTGCAAGGTGATTTTTAACCCATTCAAGGCACTTACCTGCTGTTTCAAGCTCGGCAAAATAGTTGTAATCTCCGGGCTGTGCGCCGACAACGGCTGCAATCATGGCGGATGCATCAACAATACTCTTATCAACAACAGTTGACACCCATCCCGATGTACCCATATAAACATGAGTATCATTCTTTTTAACCGAGCCGGCACCTACACCGATAAGTGAAGCGTCCATACCGCCGCCGAATACCTGTGTGCCTTCTTTAAGACCCAATTCTTCAGCAGCCTTCTTTGTGATTCCGCCGACTGCATCAGTACATTTAACGATTTTTGCAAGGTGACGCATATCAACATGGAGAATTTTGCAGACCTCCTGGCTCCAGCACTTTTTATGTATATCGTAAAGAAGCGTACCGAAGGCAGAGTCCTCGGTCATAACAAATTCACCTGTCATTCTTGCAATGAGAGCTTCCTTGACATCGAGCCATTTGTGAACCCTTTCAAAATTTTCGGGCTCGTTGTTTTTAACCCAATTATATTTGAACACAGGGTCCTTTACTGATGCGGCAACGGCACCTGTTTTTGCAAGTGATACAAGAAGCTTGGGCACATTTGCACCTGCAACCTGAACACCGTGAGCCATAAGCTCCTTACGTTCCTTTCTTGCACGCTGATCCATATAGCTCATAGCACGGCGGACATGCATACCGTTTTTATCAACAAGGACAAGACCCTGAGCCTGCGAACAGAAGGAAATGCCGTCAACCTGTTCAGGCTTGACGTCAGTTTTTGAAAAAAGCTCCTTTGTTGTTTTGCACATTGCAGCCCACCATTCATCCGGGTCCTGCTCTGCACCTCCATCAGGATAAACATAAAGCTCATAGCCTTCAATTGCATCAGCAATCAGTCTGATTGATTCATCAACTTCAAAAAGACAGGTTTTAACTCCGGTGGTACCGATGTCATAAGCAAGTGCGTATTTCATAATATTTACATTCCTTTCAGGGATTTTTTTTATTTTTCAACAGATGTTATTCTGCTTTATCCATTTTAAGAGCTGCCTTCACAAAACGCAGAATGTTCTGAATTGCAAACTCATCCTTTTCAAATATATCATTACCTGCATATATTTTATACCTCTCCCGATAATAATCGCAGGCATAAGAAAACTGAATGTTCATCAGAAGATTATCAATGAGAAATGCCGCCATGCCCGGGTCAATATCATTCCTTATCTCTCCGGCAGACTGACCCTCAGTTATGGCCTTTTTATATGCTGCGGCGGTGATAGTTTCCATATCTGCCGCAATTTTACTTGCAAGACCGGGGTTGCTTTCGCTTGTAAATTCATTATAAAGCTTAATCAGTACGCTTGATTTTCTTGAAAACTCAATTGCAATTCTGATAAGCTTTTCAAGCTTTATCATAACATCATCATCTGAGCCGGCAATGGCATCAATGATTGAATCAAGGGTTGATATGCCATAATTTACGCTTGTTAAAAACAAATCTGTTTTTGTGTCAAAATACTTATAGAGTGAGCCGACACTTACCTCTGCTTTTTTTGCAATGGTATTTATGTTCGCATTTTCAAAGCCGTGGTTAGCAAATTCATTAACGGCAACATCAAGAATCTTTCTGCGTTTTTCTTCCGGTATATTGTCAAATGTGGGTTTATAGTAAATTTCCTTACCCAAAATTGAAAACTCCATTCATACATAAAACTAACTAATATATTTTAACAATTTTGTTACAAAAAAGCAAGTATAAAATATGTGCTCAAAACTATGCATTTTGCATAAATAAAAATAAGACAAAGTAAAAGAGCCGTGAAAAAACATCATTTTTTCACAGCCCCTTGACAATTAAAAATTAAATCCGCTATATCCCCAATGACCGATTTCACTGTATTTAACATAAATTCTGTCCTTGGGAATACCCAATTCCGCTTCAACAATTTCTGTTATTTTTTGAGTGAGAGCATCGTATCCGCTGTCGGAAGCCTTGCCGAAAAGATCGACTTCAATCATGGCACAAGGAGCATCATCGCCCTTGAAATAAAGACGGCAGTTATCCTGAAATTCCACCATGAGCCAATTTTCACTTTTTCCGATAAGCTCAATTGCTTTGCCGAACTCAGATTTAAGGCTTATTTCCTTTTCTTTTGTAATTTCTGTTGAAACCTTCGTTGTTATGAGAGGCACTGTCATCATTCCTTTTCTCGTTGAATTTATATATTGGCGCCGCATACCGGCAGGATTTGATTTATTGAACCTTGTTCATTGCAAAATTCAGAACATTCATTGCACATCTCTGCATTTCACCGAGAGTTATGCCCTCAGGCTTGCCATAGGTTCTGAGAAGTGTACCGTCAGGTCTCTTCCATTTGCCTGTTCTTCCGCCACCGGGCATAAGCACATCAACCTGTGCTCTCACACGGTATGCCTGGTCGCACATATTCGGAAACTCCTGACTTTTCGACTTTTTCATCCACCAATCGGTCATAACATTACCCTTATAGCCCCACTCCTCACGGAGAATCCTTGTGCAAAGCTCATAGTTATAATGTCCCCAGACACCGTTGATAAGATTATAGGAGGTCATAATATTTTTCGGCTGAGCCTCCTTCACACAGATTTCAAAGCCCTTGAGATAAATCTCTCTGAGAGCTCTTTCTGAAAGGCGTGAATCGTTTCTTGCTCTGTTATATTCCTGATTGTTACAGGCAAAATGCTTGGGACAAGCAGACCTGCCCGTGCTCTGAATACCTCTTACATAAGCGGCAGCGATTTTTCCGCAAAGGTGCGGATCTTCGGAAAAATATTCAAAGTTTCTGCCACAAAGGGGGCTTCTGTGAATGTTCATGCCCGGGGCAAGGATAATATCACTGCCCTTATCTGCCATTTCCTCACCCTCTTTTTTCATAAGCTCACAGACCATATCCGTATCAAAGCTGCTTGCAAGAAGTGTGCCTATAGGCATGAGTGAGCAACAGGCTGTAAGTCTGATTCCCGAAGGTCCGTCAGTTGTTGTCACGGCAGGAATACCCTTTTCACGAAGTGAGGGAAGAACACCTGCAAAGCAGCCCGCATTACCGGGTACACCGAGTTCACTTCCCATTGTATAGTCGCCCCTTGTGATGGCTTCAAGCTCTGTAAGACTCAATTGAGCAACGAATTCTTCCATGGTATTTTTGCCGTTTTTAACATCAATAAGCTTAATTCCCTTATCGCCTGTCATCGGGATATCCTTGGGAAGATTCTGCAGAATAATCTGTCTGAGATTATACTTTCTTGTCTGCACCTTTTCTTTTTCAACAAAGTATTTTCCGTCCTTTTCAATGCAGGTCATCTTTTCAAATGCTGTCTGCGGTGCAGAGCACTGACTGAGCTGAAGAAAGACCTCAGTCTCTGCCTTTTCTGTGGTGTAAACAGTTTCCGCATCACGGACACTGTCACCGATTGCAATACCATAGCTACCCTTTTCAATAACATAAGAGGACATATGACCGCTTTTGCCGCTGTCATCATAAGAGCTGAAGGCACTTTCGGGAACAAAGAGCCTAACCTCCTCGCTTTCATGAGATGGAAGCTCCTTTGTTTTTGCGAAGGCACAAAGCTCTCTCACGGGATTACCGAGTGTACCGCAGGGCTTTTCCATGTAGGCGCATACAACCTGCTTGCCCTTGTATTCACCGGTGTTGGTCACCTTGCAGATAAGCTCAACACCCTCTGCAGTTTCCTTTGACGAAACAAGCTCTGTGTTGAAGGTGGTATATGAAAGGCCGTAGCCGAAGGGATAAAGTACATCCTGTTTTGCGAAGGTTTCAAAATAACGGTAGCCGACAAAAATATCCTCAACATAATCATTGAAATCCTTTGCACCGAAAGAGTCCGCACAGGGGTATTTATCGTAAGCTGCAGCAATTGTTGATGTCAGCTTGCCTGAAGGCACCTGTTTGCCGCAAAGAAGGTCACAAACAGCGTTGCCACTTTCCATGCCACCCTGCCACACAATCATTAAAGCAGAAATTTTGTTTCCGAATTCCTTTGTCCATGAAAGGTCCATTATGCTGCCGATATTAAGAAGCACAATTGTTTTTTCAAATTCGGATGTAACCTTTCTGAGCATATCAAGCTCATCGTCGGTGACAAAATAGCTGCCCTTTTCAAGTGCATTTTCTCTGTCCTCACCTGATGAGCGACCGATTACAACAACTGCACAATCCGTTCTTTCTGCAGATTTTTTCACTGTTTTTTCATATAAAGGCATTTCAGGATAAAATCTCGGCCAATGTCCCCAATATCCGTGATCAACAGGATTTGCTTCACACCATGCCTCATAAACACTTGCCAACGCCTCATTGAGTTCAAGCTCCTCGCATTTTCTCATACCCTCAAGGAGATTGACGGCATAGGGCTTATTAACGTCACCGCCTGAGCCGTAGCCCGTATAAAACCAATCATTCTGCACTCTGCCGAAAACCGATACCCTGGTACCCTTTTTCAACGGCAAAGCTCCGTCATTTTCCAAAAGCACGGCACCCTGTGATGCCACATATCGAAGAAGTCCGGGCATACCCTCGGTGATAACCTTGGGCTCATTTTTTCTCACAACCTCAGCCTGAGCAAGAGAGTTGACTGCCTTTGCAATTATCTTATCAATTTTCTGTCTGAAATTAGCCATAATTTTCTCCTTATTCAACATCTATAATCTGTTTAAACTTGTGCCTGTTAATTTCATGAACCACAACGGAAATGCAGATGATACCGACTGCAAGTCCGCTTGCAATTCTCAAAAGCTCTGTTAAAGTGCTGTTGAACATTTCCATTTCACTTATTACAAAGTAATATGTTGTGTAGTAAAGCTTACCACCCGGAACAAGAGGTATGATTGAGCAGGCAAGAATGGGTGTTGCCGGAGCTTTAACAACCCTTGCCATAACCTCAGCATAAACGGTGGCAACAAGAGCGGGAAAGAAGTTCTGCATAAACTCATGCTCAAAATTCATGCAGCAAAGAACATATACCAGACTTGTCAGCATACCGCCCACGGCATTGAGAAGAATTCTTCTTTTCGGTGCCTTGAACAAAAGCGAAAAGCCGACCGTACCCAGCATACCCGTTATAACTATAATTAAGCCTTGTTTAAAATCCATAGCCGTCACCTCACAATATACTTCCCGTTAAAAGCATTGAAGCGGCAAAGCCACAGGCAATTGCCATGGCAAGAATTATGGACTCGAGCAGTCTCAGAAGTCCTGACATAACATCGCCGCAAAGCATTTCACGAACAGAGTTGATAAGCATAAGACCGGGAATTATAAGCATAACATCGCCAATCATAATCATATCTGCATTATGACCGAAGCCGAAATGCACAAACACCTCGGCAAGAAATCCGATAACAGCCGCAGAAAGAGCCGTGAAGAAAAGTCTGTTCACGCCGTTTGATTTGATGTAAACATTCATAAGATAAAGTATAAGCGCAATCGGAGCAGCCGCAGCAGCATCAAGCAGACTTCCGCCGAAAAACACGGCAAAGCTCATTGCTGCCACAATATAGCCCAGACAAATGAAAACATCAAAATGCCGCTTGTCACCGAGAAGCTTCTCAAGGTCTTTTCTTGCCCGGTCAATGTCAGGGGTTTCAGCGCAGATTTTTCTTGAAAGTGCATTAAGATTTTCCAATCGCCTGAAATTCGGTGCATTGGAATAAATTCTGCGCATCTGGGTGTGAGTTTCGCCTTTTTCGGAAATAACAGTGGCATAAACCATTGATATAACCGAAAAAACCTCCGTTTTTTTGATGTTATAGGCATAGCAGATTCTCAGCACCGTTTCTTCAACCCTGTTTATTTCTGCGCCGCACTGCACCATGCCTTTTCCTAAATCCAAGGCAAGGGACAGCACCTTTTCCAATTCGTTCTGATTTTTTTCTTCCATATTTTTTCCTCAAAATTAAAAGTTTTATGCCGGATGTACAGCATAATTATAATACCCACCTGCAATAAAAGTCAATAGAAATAGTATTTCAGTAAAAGTATTTTTGCAAGGAGTCGGGATAGCTTTTAAGTATAATATCATATTTACGTACATAGTGCCCATCCTCATTTTTTGTCACCGTCGCTCTGTTTTTTGAAAGCAGCTTCACAATGTTATACATATCAAGCCATATCTGATTTGTCCCCTCCTTCTGGCTTTCATCAAAAATCAACTGCAAGCCGAAATGAAGGTGAGGAGCACTCATTCCGTTAACATTTTCCGTATCGGAATATCCTGTCATTCCCATGTAGCCGATAACCTGACCTGCTTTCACCTTGCTGCCAAGCTCAATTCCTTCGGCATAAGGCTTATCCTTTCTGAGATGTGCATAGTAGTAGCTTCTTTTTCCGTCAAAGCTTCTGATACCGAGTCTCCACCCACCGTATCTGTTCCAACCGAAGGATTCGACAGTGCCGCCTTCAACAGCTACAACGGGCGTACCCACATATCCCATAAGGTCATTGCCTAAATGCTTCCGACGGTACCCATAGCTTCTGCCGTTGCCGAAGTCATCATAGTGAGAATAAGAAAAGCCCTCAGCTATCGGACTATATGCAACAAGACCATAGCCCGAAACAATTTTTTCTCCGCCCTCACCGTCGGGAGCCTGCTTTTCATATTCAGAAAGGAATCCGCCGAGCATTGCAGAGAAGGTCTCTTTATAATAAGAAAAATATTTATTATCCCCCATCAGGTCCTCGACAGTATAAATATCGCCGAGCTCAGTGAGCATTTCATCAAGGTCGTCAGACGAATAAGAGGACCAATTGTTTCCGTTCTTACAGGCGAGGTAAGAAAGCGAGTCTATCCAGCTTATGTGATAAAGCTTATCATAGGTTTCAATGTCGAGGCTCATGGTATCCTCGAGAGCCTGAAGGCAGACTTTCATTTCTGCCCATTTAATATATTCTTTTTTGCCCGTCTGTGTCGCTTTAATGCCGAACAGAAAGGCGAGGGCAAAAATTGTCAGGGTTATCATAAAAGTGAAAAAAATCAGCCTTCTTTTTTGCAAACGGATAATCACGGTATCACTTCCTCGGAAATATATCATAAAATTCTATGAAAGCGACTCCTTTTTTAGCACTGCACAAATTGACAAAAATATCCTGTTTTGCTATGATGATAAAAAAGAGCAAAGGAGATTTCCGATGGCAACAGTAAAACCTGAGGCATTTTTTAAAAATGAGCGCCGACAGAAAAGGCTGCTCGTTGTCACAGTTATTATGTTCCTTTGTCTTGCTGCCGAAACAGTTGTTTCGGGTCTTATGGCAGTGTATGAGCAAGGTGGCACTCACCTTGATTTTCATCTGAAGCCATTAAAAATACTCAGCATAATCATTTATCTTACAGTGGCATTTCTCCTGTATAAAAGGGTTAACTACAAGCTGCTGCTGATTCCCGATTTTTTCCTTTTCGGCATAAAGGTTTACACAATTGTGTCAAGCCTTTATTATCTTTTCGGTGCTGACACTGTCGGTGCCTACACAACACTCAGCGAATGGGAGTATATTACGGAAAGCGGTCTGTTCTGTCTGTTTTTGCTCACGCTTTTTGCTTCAAAGCTTCTGCCTGTTTCCGAAAGTATGCACCTGAAGCTTCCTTACATCTGCCTTGGCTCCCTCGCATTGTGCTTTCCTTTTACGGTAATTTTTGAAGCAATCAAGGCGATTGACGAAACGGTGCTTCATGCACTGCCTTTATCTGCATCGTTTTTCAACTTCTTCATCGGAGTTATGAGTGAAGCTTTTCTTGATTTGCCATACGCACTTTTGCTTTTTGTGGTTTTCTTTGTTCCGCCAAAAGGCAAAAAAGCGAAATCCGAAGGCTCAGGCTGACAATTATAATTCTGCTGCTGACCGTATTAAATACTCATTGTCAGGTATATGCACTTAAAATTCTTTTTTCATCCCTATAATTTGTGTTTTTATGCACAAAAAGTTGAGTATTTGAGCTATTACACTTATAAAAATTCATAAAATTTAAAGTTGCACAATTTTTTTGGCTGATTTTTGTTGATTTTTTTTGCTTTCAGGTATAAAATACACTATCATATAAAAAAATAGGCAAGGTATTTTTACTTTGTGGCATAAAAGGAGCGATAAAAATGAGTTATGTTCAGAATGTAATTGACTCAACTGCAAAAAAATATGCACTTCAACCCGAATTTGTTCAGACGGTGACCGAGGTTCTTGAATCCCTTAAGCCCGTTATTGAAAAGCACCCTGAATACGAAAAGGTTGCACTTCTTGAAAGAATGGTTGAACCCGAAAGAGCAATTACCTTCAGAGTTACATGGATAGATGACAACGGTAAGGTTAATGTCAACACAGGCTACAGAGTTCAGTTCAACGGCGCAATCGGACCCTACAAGGGTGGTCTTCGTTTCCACCCCTCAGTATATATGGGTATTATGAAATTCCTCGGCTTTGAGCAGACCTTCAAAAACAGTCTCACAGGTCTTCCCATCGGTGGTGCAAAGGGCGGTTCTGACTTTGACCCGAGAGGTAAGAGTGACGGAGAAATTCTCCGCTTCTGTCAGGCTTTCATGACAGAGCTTTACAGACACATCGGCCCCGATGTTGACGTTCCCGCAGGTGACATCGGTGTTGGTGCAAGAGAAGTCGGCTACCTTTACGGTCAGTACAGAAGAATCAAGGGTGTGTTTGAAAACGGCGTTCTCACAGGTAAGGGACTTTCCTTCGGCGGCTCACTCATAAGACCCGAAGCTACCGGATACGGCGCTACATATTACACTGCAGAGGTTCTCAAGCACTTTGGCGAAAGCCTTGAAGGCAAAACAGTTGCAGTTTCCGGCTTCGGTAATGTTGCATGGGGTACTGTCAAGAAGGTTACAGAGCTCGGCGGTAAGGTTGTAACAATCTCCGGTCCCGACGGCTATGTTTATGACAAGGATGGCATAAGCACAGAAGAAAAAATCAATTTCATGCTCGAAATGAGAGCTTCCGGCCGTGACAAGGTTCAGGATTACGCTGATAAGTTCGGAGCTGAATTCCATGCAAACGAAAAGCCCTGGGGTGTTAAGGTTGACATTGCAATGCCCTGCGCAACTCAGAATGAAGTCGGCATGGAGGAAGCAAAGAAGCTTGTTGACGGTGGTGTTTCATATTACATCGAAGTATCAAATATGCCCACAACAAATGAAGCTCTTGCTTACCTTATGGCAAACTGCAAGGCAGTTGCTCCCTCAAAGGCAGTTAACGCCGGAGGTGTTGCGGTTTCCGCACTTGAAATGAGCCAGAACTCAATGAGATACAGCTGGACTGCCGAAGAGGTTGACGAAAAGCTCAAGAGAATCATGAAGGATATTCACGACAACTCAGCCAAGGCTGCTGAGCAGTACGGTCTCGGCTATAACCTTGTTGCAGGTGCAAACATTGCAGGCTTCCAGAAGGTTGCAGATGCAATGATGGCACAGGGTATCTTTTAATTGACACTTATCCGACAAATCAAATAGTTAAACATAAAAACCATTGTAAAAAGCTGAATGCTTGATACAATGGTTTTCTGTTTTATCTTTTCCTGACTACTGCCTACTGACCCCTGGCTACTGACTCTAGGCTGCTTTCTTTAAAATTCCTCATAAGTAACGCTGCCGTCAGACCAAGTAATTACATAGTAACCGTGTCCTGAGCCGTCACAATCCTCAACACGCTCCTTGGATACAACACTCTTTCCGCTTGTTGTTGTAACGGTTTTTGTGCCGTAAACCACAATTTTATTAACAGGCTGAGTGATAACCTTTTCTTCAATTACCTTGCTTTCGGTAAGCTCACCGTCAATATAGGTGTTTTCGCTTGTAACCTCTTTTTTGCCGTTAACACCGTTCTGCTTAACCTTGCTGGTGCCCTTGTTCATTGAAGATGAGTATTCCTTCTTTTCAGTGTAGTAGATAACCTTTTCTTCGGTTTCGGTTTTCACTTCTACAGCTTTAACTGTGATTTCCATACCCTTTTTGATTTTTGTATCCTTTGAAGGCTCAACAATATCATCCTCATCAACCTTGATTCCGAGCTCCTTCAGGGCAGCTTCAACAGTTTTCTTTGTTGTCACATATTCTTTTTTCTCGCCCTTGACTGTTACCTTTACGGCAACACCTCTGATAATCTCAATTTCCATTCCGTCGGTGAGCTCCGAATTTTCATCGCAGCTGAGCTTATCATTTTTGCCAAGCTTTAAGCCTGCCTTCTCAAGTGCATCAGCAGCCGTACCTTTGGTGAGCTTTACCTCTGTTTCCTTACTGTCAGCCTTCACCTTAATAGTTTTCATGCGAAAAATATTGATTTCCTTGGTTTCGGTACCAAGCTCTGTTTCAACTGAAATGTCGATTTCGTCCTCTGCGCCGAGAGTGATTCCGTTCTCCTCAAGAACCTCACCTACTGTATCCTTGCTTTTTGCAGTGAATACTGTTTCAGTGCCGTCAACAATAATCTTGCCCTCAACCTTTTCACCTGAACAGCCTGCAAAAACAAGCATCATAATCACGCTGAGCGCAGCAAGTACTAAGCTGATTTTTTTCATTGTAATTCCTCCTGAATCTGTGATAAATCAAGTTTTTGTGTTGCAATAAGCTTATATACGCCGTCATTTTCAGTGAAAATTTCGGCTGTAACTTCCTTCTGATGATAGCTTTCCTTATTGATTATAAGGCTGAAGCCGTTGTCACTTTCCTGTGAAGAAAGGGAGAAGGCTTCATAAAAGCTTTCCTCTGTACCATCTCCGTACAGCCTGACATATACCACCCCGTCATCAGCCACCGAGCCGTCCTCATAAAAGCCCTTCAGCTCGATATACTGAGTATTTGTCTGGCAAAGCTCTGCAGAAATGGTTACATCTGCCTTGTCGGTTTCATATTCATCGGGTGCCCACACCTGAGGTGAAAGAAATACGGGAGGATAAAAAGCGAAGTCTGAAAGATTTCGTTCAACCTTTTCCACCACAACAACATCCGGTGTGTAACTGAGCATATTCAAAGAAAGATTATAGGGTGTAGCCTTTGAAAAAGCACATGAACCGAAGGCATTTGCAAAAATAGGATAAAGTGAATTACCGAAGGAATCACGGTACATGAGAAGTGAGCCCGCCTCAGCTTCATTCTGTGTCACAATAAGGTAAGCTTCCGGACTTTCATCGGGTGACACCACGGTGTAATTCTTTTGGTAGTCATAATACCTGTCCTCTTCTCCGTTTTCAGAAAGCGGATACACCATCTTATGAAGATCGCCAAGATAGTTTTCTTCAAGCTTTATTTCGCAATCTGAATAGTCCTCATATTCCCTATCAAGATTATCCATAATTTCGTTATATACCAGATGCGCACCCATCGTGTTCCAATGAGAATCCCTTTTAAAATAAAGGACCTCCTCCTGATTTCTGAACAATGTGAAAAGGTCAGTGTAGTTGACTCCGCTTTCCTTAATCATACTGCCGACTTTTTCAGCGTCACTTTCCTGTGATACTCTGGATTTAAGGTAATATGGCATATTATCGCCGTAAAGTGTATTTTTATTGGGTGCAACGGTTAAAAGAAACTGTGAGCCGGACAATTCAACATAATCCTTCATCATACATATGTTGTGAACTATGTTGTTCACTGCCCTTTCCGAAAGAAGCTCCTGTCCCTTATAGTTATTCAAAGTATCCTTATAATAAAGCCACCCGTCTGTGCCGACAATTACACTGTCAACACTCGAAACTGAGAAAACCTTGGATTGTATGAAGGAATCAAGACTTACTATAATGCTTCTGAAGGCGAAATGGTCATTAAAATAATCACCGAGCTGTGAAAGATAATTCACATTGAATTGCTTATCCTCAGTATAAAACGAGGGGAATTCTGCAAGAACTCTGTTTTCACTTGTTGTGTCGTTTTTTGCAATGAACATACCCAGAGAAGGGACGAGACACATCACAAGGAACAGAGCAATAAATACTATTTTAAATCTTTGTTTTTTCATGTTCTGAACCTACTAAAAACGGAAATAAATAAACGGATTATATGCTTCGCTGCTGATTCTTATTATGCAAAAAGCAAAAAGCAGGATATATACTGCATATTTCACCTTTTCTGTTATTGCAACAGCTTTTGCACTGCGGATTATTCTCTCCCTCGGGAAAATGCAGAGAATTGCAAAAACAAGGATGAAAATAAACCAAGGAGTAAGCTGTTGTGACAAAATTGAAAGGGAGGCTGCTGATGAGGTAAAGCCGAACATATTCCTGAAGAACAGCCATGCCTGAGTGAAGCTTTCCGCCCTGAACAGCACAAAGGTCAGGCAGACAACAAAAAGAGTGTAAATATGTCTCAGTACCTTCGGCATTTTCTTGATGAACGAAAAGTGATTTTCAACAATCAGGAAAAAGCCGTGTGAAAGTCCCCAAAGCACAAATGTCCAGCTTGCACCATGCCAAAGTCCCGTTGAAAAGAAGACTATGAATTTGTTGATATCGGTGCGGATTTTCCCCTTTCTGTTTCCGCCGAGCGGAATATAAAGATACTCCTTGAACCAGGTAGAAAGAGAAATGTGCCATCTTCGCCAGAAGTCTGTCATACTGTCGGCAAGATAGGGATGGTTGAAGTTTTCCTTGAAGTGGAATCCGAAAACCTCACCAAGTCCGATAGCCATATCGCTGTAGCCTGAAAAGTCATAGTAAATCTGAAGCATATATGTAATGGCACCGAGCCAGGCAACAGCCATACCGAGCCCTGACTCGTCCAGCGCATAAATACTGTCCGCCACAAAGCCCATGGTATTTGAAATGAGCACCTTTTTGGAAAGACCGGCAATAAATCTGCCAAGTCCCCTCTCGATTCCGTCAACGCTGACAGCACGCTCATCAATTTCCTTTTCAACATCAATGTACTTAACAATAGGACCGGCAATGAGCTGCGGGAAGAAGGAAACATACAAAAGCAGCTTGAAAAAGTTTTTCTGCACCTTTGTGCTGTTTCTGTAAACATCAATAGTGTAGCTCAGTGCCTGAAAGGTGAAAAAGGAAATACCGATGGGAAGTCTTATTCCGGGCAAGGGAATATCGGTACCGAAAATACCGTTTACCGAAGCCACTGCCATATCGCTGTATTTGAAAAATGCAAGAATGCCGAGATTACTCACAACACACAGTGCAAGAAAAAGTGTCCTCAGCTTCTTATTATCACAGGAAGCACCAAATGCGAAAACATAATTTATCAGGCTGCACAGTATCATCAGAAGAACATAAACGGGCTCACCGTATGCATAAAAGAACAAGCTGACGATTAAAAGAAGTGCATTTCTGAACACCGTATTTTTCACCGTTGTGTGAAGAATAACCGTGAAGGGTAAAAATATACAAATAAAAATCAGTGAACTGAAAACCATTTTTTTGAAATCCTTTTTGCTCGATTTTTTATGAGAGAACTATCGACCTTGTGCCGCTTTTATAAAGCTTTCTCGGGTAATTGGAATAAGTTCTCTTATAGTAATTGCCTTTATAATAATCAGCCTGAACGGTATCAAAGATATAATACTTACCATCTATTCTGATTTCCGTCCAGCCATGATTTGTTCTTGAGCTGCCGGAAGCGATTTTGCCGTAAACAACTCTTGCATCATAGCCGAGAACCTCTGCACAGTAGCCCATGGCACTTGCATATTTATAGCAATTACCCCTTTTGTTTCGGAAGGCATACTCCGCATAAGCTTTTGTCCAGTTGTTTTTAAGCCTTGCAGGGTCCTGATAATCCCTTTGGTAAGAGAAGTTTTTAATAATCCAATTATAACAAGCCTTGAGCTTCTGCTCCTTTGTCATTTTGTTGTTTGTGGCAGCCTTCACAACCTTAACGGCTTGCTTGACAGCGGTATCGGTGGCTCTTGTGCCGTCATTGAGAAGATAATAGCTTCCGACAATGGTGTTTTTTGCCATTTTGCCGTTTGACATGAAATAATAATATTCACCTTTAAGCTTTTTCCATCCTTTGGCGCTTGTGCATGTTGATTTTTCAAAATAGTACTTGTCATTACCTACGGTAATCCAGCCGGTTTTCATGAAGCCCTTGCTGTTGAAGTAATAGTATTTACCTTCTACCTTCTTTACACCCTTCAGCATGGCACCGGTCTTCAGATGGAAGCGTCTTTTGCCCTGTTTGAATTTGACCCAACCGGTCTGCATTATTCCTTCTTTGTCAAAATAATAGGAATTGCCGGAAAAGGTTTTGAAGCCTGTGAGCATGGCGCCGGTTTTCAGATGAAAACGTCTTCTGCCTTCTTTGAAATCGACCCATCCCGTAGTCATAATACCGTTGTTATCGAAGTAGTAATACTTGCCCGAAACAGACCTGAAGCCTGTGAGCATGGCACCGTTTTTTTCGCTGAAGTATCTCTTACCGTCTTTAAGGGTAATCCAACCTGTTTTCATTTTACAGGTCACTTCATCAAAATAATAAGTTGAGCCGTCGATTTTTTGCAATGAAGAAGCAAGGGAGTTATCCTCAGAAATACAATATTTTCCGCCCTTAAATTCAGTGACGGCTTTCTGAGGATTATATTTTATAATTTTACCGTCCTCGGAAAACAGGTAAGCCTTTTCTTCAATTTTATAAACACCGGCCCCGGGAATGACCTTTTCACCGGTCTCGGGGCTGTAATAATATAAATCCCCGTTTTCTTCAACAAAACCTGAAATAATATCAGGCTTTTCCGGTTGCGTGGTAGTTTCTTCAGGCTGTGTAGTAGTTTCCTCAGGCTGAGTGGTAGTTTCCTCAGGCTGTGTGGTAGTTTCTACAGGCTGAGTAGTTGTTTCCTGCACGGTTGTGGTTTGGGTTTCTTCAACGGAAAAAGCAGTAACCGACATAAAAGCAGCAAGAGTTATAACGGTTACAAAGCAGAACATTTTTTTAATCATACTGTTACTCATAAAAAGCCCCCATGAACAGAAATCATTCAAAAATACACACAGTATTACATTATAATTCATTATCTTATTTATTATATCAAAATGCATATAATATTTCAATACTTATTTATTTATCATATGAAATTTTAATTTTAAAAAACAGAAAATACAGAAGACACTTTATAACCTCTTTTCCGGGTGGTGAGAACGGCATATAAAAAAGGCTTAACTTTCATATATCAGTGAAAATCAAGTCCTTTAGTCTTGCATATTTAATTTCTTATCGTTTACTCTTTTTTATAATAAATTTTTTCAAACTCTTCTTGCTTTATTTCTTCCCTTTTTCTTGTTGCTCTCTCAGATATGCACAAAAACAGGAATATCAATAATTATGTCCCTATCATATCTTCCTTCTGTCGTACAAAACAGCTCACCTTTTTTTACAATCTTTCATAATTGTGTATTGACAATGACTTAAAAATATTGTAAGATTGAAGTGTAAAGGGGAGTGTCAGTCCTCTTTACACCGCTGTTTCATTCGCAGAGCTTACTGATTAGCTCACCGAAGATTATTAACAGCGTACCTACAATCAAATCTATCAAGTCTTGTATTATGTATGGTTTTGTATTCGGGCTTGGTAGATTTTTTGTTTTCTCAGCCATTGTTTTTTCTTTCTTACTCGTAAGCATTTCACTTACCGGGATTATATTATATCGAACATCGGGTGACACATCAATACTTTTGAAGCATTTTAAAAGTTTTATCTCATTTTTTAATCTCTGCTTTGTACATCTATCAAGCATACAAAGCTTATCCTGAGTTTCTCTGTCGGCAGTATTCAATATG
The DNA here is from genome assembly GCA_017472225.1 of Clostridia bacterium. Classification (GTDB taxonomy): domain Bacteria; phylum Bacillota; class Clostridia; order Oscillospirales; family Acutalibacteraceae; genus UBA6857. The sequence goes on from JAFUQS010000054.1 coordinate 16,806, forward strand.
CTTGTTGCAGCCTTCTTCAAAGGTTTTACTTGTCATTTTCAGTTTTTGCATTACAAAAGCACCTGACTTCTCATATAAAACAGACACATCATTCATGAAAATTCAAAAATGATGTGTCTGACTTTTTTATCAATGATTAAATTTGCAATTCACAAGCAAATAGCCGAAAAGCCTTTATTTGCTTGCTTCTTCAATAGCAACTGCACAAGCAACTGTCATACCAACCATGGGGTTGTTACCTGCACCGATAAGTCCCATCATTTCAACGTGAGCAGGAACTGATGAGGAGCCTGCAAACTGAGCGTCCGAGTGCATACGACCCATTGTGTCAGTCATACCGTAGGAAGCGGGGCCGGCTGCCATATTGTCCGGATGAAGTGTACGGCCTGTACCGCCGCCTGAAGCAACTGAGAAGTAGTTTACGCCGTTTTCAACACACCACTTTTTGTAGGTACCTGCAACGGGGTGCTGGAAACGAGTGGGGTTGGTTGAGTTACCTGTGATGGAAACACCAACATTTTCAAGCTTCATGATTGCAACGCCTTCGGGAACATTGTCTGAACCGTAGCAACGAACCTTTGCTCTGTCACCTGTTGAATAAGCTGTTTCATTAACAACCTTAACTGTTTCTGAATAGGGATCAAATTCAGTCTGAACATATGTGAAGCCGTTGATTCTTGAAATAATCATAGCAGCGTCCTTGCCGAGACCGTTAAGGATAACACGGAGAGGCTGAGTTCTTACCTTGTTAGCGTTGAGAGCGATTTTGATTGCGCCTTCAGCAGCTGCGAAGGATTCGTGACCTGCAAGGAAGCAGAAGCATTCTGTTTCTTCTGAAAGGAGCATCTTGCCAAGGTTACCGTGGCCGAGACCAACCTGACGGTTATCAGCAACTGAACCGGGGATACAGAAGCTCTGAAGACCTTCACCGATTGCAGCAGCAGCGTCAGCAGCCTTTGTGCAGCCCTTCTTGATAGCGATTGCACAGCCTACTGTGTATGCCCACTTTGCATTTTCAAAAGCGATGGGCTGAGTTTCTTCAACAATCTTATAGGGATCTACGCCCTTAGCAGCGCAGATTTCTTTACATTCTTCAACTGAAGAAATGCCGTATTCTTTAAGAACAGCAAGAATTTTTTCAATTCTTCTTTCGTAGTTTTCAAATAATGCCATGTCCGTTTACCTCCTTATTCCTTACGGGGATCGATATACTTAGCAGCATCGTTGAATCTGCCGTAAGTACCCATAGCCTTGTTGTAAGCTGTTGTGGGATCGTCGCCCTTCTTGATGAAGTCTGTCATCTTGCCGAGGGATACGAATTCATAGCCGATAACCTGATCGTCTTCGTCAAGAGCCATTCTTGTAACATAGCCTTCTGCCATTTCAAGATAACGAACGCCCTTAACCTTTGTGCCGTACATTGTACCAACCTGTGAACGAAGGCCTTTACCAAGGTCCTCAAGACCTGCACCGATTGAAAGACCGTCTTCTGAGAAAGCTGACTGGCTTCTGCCGTAAACAATCTGAAGGAAGAGTTCACGCATAGCTGTGTTGATAGCGTCACAAACAAGGTCTGTGTTAAGAGCTTCAAGAAGTGTTTTGCCGGGAAGGATTTCACTTGCCATAGCAGCTGAGTGAGTCATACCTGAGCAGCCGATTGTTTCAACAAGAGCTTCCTCAATGATACCGTTTTTAACATTGAGAGAGAGCTTGCAAGCGCCCTGCTGAGGTGCGCACCAGCCCACACCGTGTGTGAAAGCGGAGATGTCCTTAATTTCGTATGCCTTGGTCCACAAGCCTTCCTGAGGAATGGGCGCGGGGCCGTGGTTCGGTCCTTTTTTGACCATACACATTTGTTCAACTTCATGTGAATAATTCATGATGTTCTGTTGCTCCTTTCGGATTTTATTATTGGTTTAGTTTTTACCACTGATAATAATAACAAAAATTTCAAATACTTTCAATAGAGAAAGTATATATTTTTTGAATATTTGTCATGTAATTTTTATATATTTGTATGTTAAATAAGCTTTCTCTTAACTTCAACACCAAAAGGTGCAAAAGAAAGCTTTGCGAGCTTGAAATATTGCTTGCCGAAGGGAATGCCGACAATTGTGATACAGAAAAGCACACCCATAAGAAGGTTTTCCGCCGCCATAGGAATTCCGGTGAAGATTGCCCAGAAAATATTTGCAACAGTTCCTATCGCAGATTCATCTGTTCTGACAACCTCTTTTGTGAAGGGAAGGAAGGAAAGCTTTGCAAGCTTGAAGCACTGCTTACCAAGAGGTATGCCTATTATGGTGATATGCCACAATACCCCAAGGAAAAACCATGCTGTGCAGTTAACGGCTCCGCCAAAAATTACCCACAGTATATTGCCCAGAATTTTCATTTTTTCAACATCCTTTCTTAATTTTTAATATGATATTTTATAGCTTTCGTCAATCGAATAGGTAACAGTTGTGTCTGCAACCCTTTTTGCAACCTCAAAATTGATATCTGCAAGAACTGCGCCCTGAACTGTCAGACTCCGGAGCTTTCCGTTGTTCACGGTGAAGGAAATCGTTGCCGTGTCATAGTAGGTATCGGCAGAACGAATTTTCAGCGGAGTTGTGTTGAGTCCGGTGAAATCCACAAGGCTCAATGCACCGTCATAATAAGAACCGCTGACATTATATCCACTGTCTCTTTTCAGCCGGAAGGTCGCCTTATAGCCCTTTTTTGTTTTTTCACAGGAGAATTCGTCAATATCGTCACGCTCAACCTGAGCCTTTTCCGAATATGGCTCAAAAAGGCTGTCGGGAGTAACTGCTCCGCTTTTACCACCCGAAAAAACATATTTTCTGTTAAAAACACCCTTAAAAAGATTTGCCGTATTTTTAACCGTGAGCAGAAGATTGTTTTTGCTGCAGAAAAGAACCTGTGTATCTATTTCCTTTGAATATTCAACTGTCATGCTTTTTTGATTTTTTGCCGTATTTACCAAAAGGTTATATGCCTTCGCCACCTGAGAATATGTCTGAGGGATACCGCTTGTATAGGTAAATTCAGTATATTCCGCACTTTCACTGCCCTTTGCAGTTGAACCGTTTTCACTTCTGTAAGGCAGAACCTTGAATTTGTATCCGGTGTTTTCCTGAAGCTTTTTGACCTTCAGCTTTCTTTTGGCAGTGTCTGTATATTGGACATATTCACCCTTTTCTTCGTCAAGCATGAAAACCTTATAGCCTGTTGCACCCTCGATTTTATTCCATGTAAGAGTGATATATTTTTTTCCGATGTCCGTTGTTTTTATAGTAACCTCACCCTTGGGAGCAGTTACGGCAGTAAGCTTTTCACAAGCTTCCCCCGGCACTCTTTTTCCCGCCCGGATTCTGATAGGCATAACCTTAAAATAATAGGTTTTTCCGCTTTCAAGATTACCCACGGTGATTTCGTTTTCCTTAACGGCACTGTAAAGCTCGTATTTCTCCGTTTGGGCATTAAGCTTATAAACGTAGTAGAAACGGGCGTTTTCCACCGTTTCCCATTTCAGGGTTACGGTAGTCTGAGAATAATCCGTAATGCTGATTTCTTCAATTTCAAAATCATGCTTGTGGACACCGTAAGTGGTGACGGAGAAGCAAAAAGCAAGTACGACTGCAGAAATTATAAAATAAAAAAGCTTTTTCATTTTGTCACCTGCTTTCTCTGAAATCTTTTTTATAATACTACTTCTGATATCTTTTGTCAATTCAGGCTAAAAAATACTGCCGTATCTTAACAATACGACAGTATTCTTAATAGTTTTATTTTTCCTCCGGCTTTTCCGGACAGCAGCCACCTTCCGAGGGACAAGAGCTGCAGCCGCAATTACATGAACCGCCGTCGGGACAGCCGATACACTTCTTACCGCTTTTTTTTGCTTTATAAACATAAAATGCAGCAAGACCTATTATTACGACCAGAACAGCAACAATGATAATATCTTTCATCAAAAAAATCTCCTGAACTTATTTTGCTGCCTTTGCAGCTTCCTTCTTTTTGCCGTTCAGTGCATATTCCGCTTTAAGCTTCTTATCTGAATTGATGCAAAGGTAAACGATAACAGCAACAAAAACTGCAACTGCAATGAGACCGGGCAGGAAGCCTGCACCGAGTTTACCTGTGGTAATCAGAGTACCTATCTGATATACAAGATATCCGACAGTGTATCCTGTACCGAACTGAAGTGCGATGCCGCCCATGAGCCACTTCTTGCTCTTAATTTCAGAATTCATGGCACCCATAGCAGCGAAGCAGGGAGGTGTAAAGAGATTGAACATAAGGAATGCAAGGGCTGCAACTGCACTCATTGCAGGAACAGCACCGCCACCGAAGGCAGAAGCGATAAGAGAAACATCTGCACCTTCTTCAATGATAAGCTCATCAGCGTTGATGAGATTTGAAATACCGAAGCAGACTGCAAGAGTACCAACAACATTTTCTTTGGCGATGAAGCCTGTAACAGCAGCGGCGGCAAGCTGCCAACACTGATAACCGACTACGGGAATAAGGAGGTATGCAATGGGATTTGCAATTGAAGCGAGGATTGAGGTATTTTCTGCACCCTCTTCAACAATCCTGAAGCTCCAGTCGAATGACTGCATAATATAAACCACAGCATTGCAAAGAAGAATAATTGTGCCGGCTTTAACTATGTAAGCCCAACCACGGCTGCACATTGATCTGAATGCTCTTTTCAATGAAGGAGCTTTATATTCGGGAAGCTCAATAATAAAGAAGGATTTTCTTGCTTTATAGCCTGCAATTTTGTTAACAAGCAGCGCACCGAAGAAAATGAGAGCAATACCGACAAAATACATAAGTGTGCCGACCCATGAAGCATCTTCGAAGAATGCACCGGCGAACAGTGCGATAACAGGAAGCTTTGCTCCGCAAGGCATGAAAGGTGTGAGCATTGCAGTTGCTCTGCGTTCACGCTCGTTACGGATTGTACGACAAGCCATAACACCGGGGATTGCACAGCCTGTGCCGATAACGAAGGGGATCACGGATTTACCTGAAAGACCGACCTTTTTGAAGATGGGGTCAAGAACAACTGTTGCTCTTGCCATATATCCGCAGTCCTCAAGAAGAGCGATGAGAAAATACATGACCATAACAAGAGGAAGGAAACCGACAACAGCACTTACACCGCCGATAACGCCCTCAGTTAAAAGAGAAACGAGGAACTCATTGCCGCCTTCAAGCATGGAAGCAACCCATTCCTTAAACATATCGATAAGAGTTACAAGTCCGGGAATTACGGTGCCGTTTGAAAACTCATAGCCTTCAGCAATCCAGGGGCCTACCCATGCCTGTGAAATCTGGAATACAAGGAACATTACAACTGCAAAAATGGGAAGACCAAACCATTTGTTGGTGAGAATATCGTCAATTTTATCCTGATAGTTTCTGTTCTTTGTGAGAACCTTTCTTGTTTCTACATCGGATACAATTTTGTTTACGAATTCAAAACGCTTCTTGTCAGCTTCAACAACAGCCTTTTTATCCGTAAGGTCGATGTCAGCCTGTGTATAAGGTGCTGACTGACCCTTTCCGAGAACCGCAACGGCAGCCTTGACAACCTCAGAAAGACCTTCTGCAGAGGTTGAAACCGTGTCAACAACGGGACAGCCCAGCTTTTCAGAAAGTGCCTGTGTGTCGATTTTGTTATCCTTTTTCTTGTTGATGTCAGCCTTATTAAGTGCAACAACAACCGGAATTCCCAATTCAAGAAGCTGAGTTGTGAAGAACAGGCTACGGCTCAGATTTGTCGCATCAACAATATTGATAATTGCATCGGGATTTTCCTTTTTGACATAAGAGCTTGTGATGCTTTCTTCAGAAGTGAAGGGAGACATAGAGTAAGCACCGGGAAGGTCAACTGCAACAAGACCCTCAAAGGTACCGCAATAGCTCTTTTTTATGGGATATTCTTTCTTTTCAACAGTAACACCCGCCCAGTTACCGACCTTTTCATTTCTGCCGGTGAGAGCATTGTACATTGTGGTTTTACCGCTGTTGGGATTGCCGGCTAAAGCAATTCTCATAATAGATTCCTCCTCTGGATATGATTTATATTATTCTGAGCTTAATAAAAGCTGTCAAATACCAACAATCAAGTTAGAATAGACTAACTTGTAAGTCAAGAAAAAAGCTTTCTTATCAAAGAACGCTTTAATCAAGAACAACAATTGCATCAGCAAGCTCATTGTCAATGTTATATCTGCCGTCCTTAATGGAAACAACACAACCACCTTTAAGGTGTGATATAACGGTAATGGGCTCACCTGAATAACATCCCAATGAAAACAGAAAGGAGTCAAGCTCTTCATCATCTGTTTCAATGCCTGCAATTATATATTCTTTACCTTCCTGAGCTGATTTAAGTGTCATTGCAATCTCCTGCTTTTCATGGGTTTGATTAGGACAGGCTAACCGGATTTTCAAAAAATAAATTAGTCCTCACTAACCATATAATATATTATTCCTTTTAGTTGGCTTTGTCAAGGGGTTTAGGAAAAAAATTCATGTGTTTTTTTTGAGATATTTTCCGTAAGCCCCGACTCCTTTATACAGATCATCCGTTACACGAAAAAACAGTCCTGCATCACGGGAATTCCCGGGCAGGACTGTGCATTTTTATTTCACCTGAACGGCAAGCTTTTCACATTCAAGACCTGCCATAAATCTGTTCATATATTCCTTAAAGCCCTCAACATCGGCTTCGTCAGGCTGAACGGTGACACATTCTGCATTTCTGAAGGCGACCTTGCTGAGAAAATCCTCAAGAGAAGCATAGCCGTCTGCAATTGAATAAAGAGCAAGAATAGCCATACCGTAGGGGCCACCCTCCCCTGCCGTTTTCATAACAGAAACTGCAGAACCGGTAGCCGCAGCAGTGACGGACTGACCCACACCGGGATAAATGTAATATCCGCCGTGGCCATAAAGCTCATCAATCTGCACATTTTCACCCTTAAGAAGGTCCATACCTATTTTAAGAGTAGCCATTGCAGAATATATGTGGGTACGCATGAAGTTTGAAAGAGTCATTCTGCTTTCCGGTGTGCGGAGGAAAAGCGGTCTTCCCTCATCACAGCCTGATACAGGCTCACCTGAAAAATAGTTATAGGAAACAAGTCCTCCGCAATCCTTTTCGCCTTTTGCCGCCATTTCATACATAAGGTCAAAAACCTTACCCTTTGAAAAATCTGAGCCTAAAGCTCTTGCAAATTCAGTGAAAAGTCCCGCCCATGCATTGATGTCACTTGTGCAGTTATTACAGTGAACCATGGCAACAGGCTTACCTGTGGGAGTGGTCACCATATCGATTTCAGGGTAAACCTTTGAAAGCATTTTTTCCAGAACAATCATGGCAAAAACGGATGTACCCGAGGAAACATTACCCGTTCTTTCTCTGACACTGTTTGTGGCTGTCATACCTGTGCCTGCATCACCCTCACAAGGAGCAAAGGGCACACCGACGGAAAATTCTCCGCTTTCATCAAGCATAAGTGCGCCTTTTTCTGTGAGATATCCGGCATTGGCACCGGCAGGAAGAACCTTCGGATAAATTTCACGAAGCTTTTTGCCGAAGCCCTCCTTTGCAGTGAGTTCATCAAACATCTGCACCATTTTTTCATCGTAATCAAGAGTATTACTGTCAATGGGGAAAATGCCTGAGGCTTCACCGACGCCCACAGCATTCATGCCTGTAAGCATATAGTGAACATAGCCTGCAAGTGTTGTTACATAAGCGATTTCGGGAACATGGGCTTCCTTTGAAAGAATAGCCTGATATGTATGAGCACAGGTCCAACGAAGGGGAATGTTAAAGTTCAGTGCTTTTGTGAGCACTTCGGCAGCCTGACCCGTTGTGGTGTTTCTCCATGTTCTGAAGGGAGTAAGCAATTTGCCGTTTTTATCAAAGGCAAGATAGCCGTGCATCATTGCTGAAACACCGATGGCACCCGTTGTTGTGAAGTCACAGCCGTATTTTTCTCTGACATCAGCCTTAAGAGCACTGAAGGACGAGCGAAGTGCTGTGTGTACCTCATCGAGAGAGTAGGTCCAATAGCCATCCTCCAGCTTGTTTTCCCATTCATAGCTGCCTGAAGCGAGAGGTATACATTCTTCATCAATAAGAACGGACTTGACTCTGGTTGAACCGAATTCAATTCCGAGAGCAGTTTTTCCTTGCTTTATAATAAGTGCTTTATCCATTCTGAACCTGCCTTATCTTCCGTAATATACTTCGTTGAGTCTGAGCTCACGCTTGAAGTCAATTATATTGGTATTCTTTCCGATAACAACTGCCTCGATACCCATGGCTTCTGCCCATGCACACATCTGCTGTGTTGTAACATCATAGCTGAATGCAGTGTGATGTGCGCCGCCGGCAATTGTCCATGCTTCAACGCCTGTATAGAAATCCGGCTTGGGTACCCAGAAGTTTGTTGCCGTGGGAAGTGAGGGCATTTCTTTTTCAGTCTTAATGCAGTCAACCTCGTTGATGATAAGACGGAAACGGTGACCGAGGTCAACGAGTGAACAGGCAATACCTGCGCCTTCCTTTGAAGTGAAGACGAGTCTTGCCGGATCTTCTCTTTCGCCCATTGAAAGAGGCTTACATTTGATTGAAATGGGACCTTCGGCAATTGAGGGACAGATTTCAAGCATATGAGCCTGCAAAATGCCTTCCTTGCCGGGAACAAGGTTATATGTATAGTCCTCGAGCATTGAAGTACCCTTTGCATCCTTCATGCCTTCGGTCATAAGCTTCATGAGTCTTACCATTGCAGCAACCTTCCAGTCACCCTCTGCACCGAAGCCGTAGCCCTTTTCCATAAGTCTCTGAATTGCAAGACCGGGAAGCTGCTTGAGTGCGCCAAGGTCACCGAAGTGAGTAACGATTGCCTGATAATTTTTCTCCTTAAGGAAGCGTTCAAAGCCAAGCTCAATCTGAGCCTGAACCTCAACATGGCGGCGGAATTCTGCCTCGTCTCTGCCCTCAAGAAGAATGTTGTATTTTTCATAGTATTCATCTGTGAGTGCCTTTGTGTCGGAAACGGAAACTGCATCAACAGCCTCAGCAATTTCGTTTACGGGATAAGCATCGATTTCCCAACCGAATTTAAGCTGAGCTTCAACCTTATCGCCTTCTGTAACGGCAACATTTCTCATGTTGTCTGCAACACGCATAACACGAATATGACTGCTTTCAACAACACCTACAGCAGTGCGCATCCATGCGGCAATTTTTTCCTGAACAGCCTTTGTTGACCAATGGCCGACAACGATTTCACGGGCAATATTCATTCTTGAAAGAATGTGAGCATATTCCCTGTCACCGTGGGCTGACTGATTTTCATTCATGAAATCCATATCGATTGTGTCGTAAGGGATTTCCATATTATACTGTGTATTAAAATGAAGAAGAGGCTTTCTGTATTCCTGATGACCCAAAATCCAGCTTTTTGCAGGTGAAAAGGTATGCATCCATGTGATAACACCTGCACAGGTATCATCTGTATTGGCTTCGTTGAAGGTTTTTCTTATAAGCTCATTTGTGATAAGGGTGGGCTTCCACACAATTTCAAAGGGAAGAACACTGCTTTTGTTAAGCTCTTCAACAATTTTCTGTGAATGCTCTGCAACATTTCTCAGGCACTCATCACCGTAAAGATCCTGCGAGCCTGTGCAGAACCAGAATTTATATGCTTTCATTTTGTTTCCTCCTTAAACGGAAAATTTATTAGACAGAAAAATGATAACATTATTTCTCTATGATGTCAAGGAAAGAAACATCAAATACTATTGCAAAAAACAAAATAAAAGAGTACAATACCAAAAGAAACTTTTTAGGAGTGATAATATGTTTGAACAGCTTGAATTCGACAATAACGGCATTAAAACTCTTTGTGAAATGGGCGGCAAAAATGCGGAAATGCTCATGACAATCAAGGTAAAAAAATTCAAAAAGAATGAAGAAATTACTGTTTGTGACAGTGAATGTGAAACTGCTTTTCTTCTTCTCAAGGGTGATGCTGAAATTTCATGGTGTGGCAGAACAGAGCATATATTCAGAGAAAGCAGCTTTGTGAAAGAGCCCTTCTGCCTTCATGTTCCGAGAAACACAGAAGTCAGAATTTCCGCTGAGGAGGACACCGAAATTCTCATTCAGCAGACCGACAACGAAAAGGATTTTGAGCCTGTTTTCTATACTCCCGATGATGTGCTTTATCAGCACTTCGGCAAGGGTCAGTATGACGGAACTGCTTACAGAATCTGCTCAACAATTTTCGACTTTGATAATGCACCCTATTCAAACATGGTACTCGGTGAGGTTTTCAATCAACCGGGCAGATGGTCAAGCTATCCGCCTCACCATCACCCCCAGCCTGAGGTTTATTATTATCAGTTTGATAAGCCGCAGGGCTTCGGTGCCTGCTTTATCGGTGACAATGTTTTCAAAAGCACACAGGGTTCAGCCTGCTTCATCACTGACGGAAACGACCATCAACAGGTTGTGGCTCCCGGTTATGAAATGTGCTATGTGTGGATGATAAGGCATCTGCCCGATGACACCTGGTACAAAACTTCACGCTTTTATGCAAAAGAGCATGAGTGGCTTGCTGAATAAACGACTTTAAAGAGGTCAGGATCTGCCTGTGGCAAATCCTGACCTCTTAATCACCTCTAATCCCTGCTTTTTTCAACAGAAATGATTTTTCCCGTAGTTGCATTGATGTCATATTCGTAATCATACTGACCATATTCAAATTCAACCTCATAAATACGGATTCCGTTTTCCGTGTCAAGCTTACACTCGAAATCACGAACCTGACTTTTTTTAAGCCCTGCATTCTTCAGCGCAATATTACCCGCCTTGGTGTTGCCGATGACCGATGTGCTCGCCTTGCTCACAGAAGCCGTTGTACCTTTTGTTTTCACGGAAATAACATCCGAAAACTCACCGTAATAATTCTTGGAATCAACCTTGAAGTATGCCCTGACCTTGAATCTATAGGATGTTCCTGCCTTCAGGCCTCTGACTGTTGCCGTAAGACCCGTTACTGTCGCCTTTCTGACAAACTTTCCTGTTTCGGCATTATACATATAAACCTGATAACCGGTTGCTCTTTTTTCCTTTGCCCATTTGAGCGTTACGGAGGTTTTTGTTTTTGATGAGAGTCTTACATTCTCCACCTGATCAGGCTTTGTTGCACTTTTGAGAACGGAAGAATATGCTCCGTAGGTCTTTTTGCCACTGTTCAGTTCATAGGCTCTGACCTTGAATTTATATTGTTTTGCACTTACAAGGTCGTCGGCTTCAAAGCTTGTCTTTTTTGTTGTGCCTATGCTTTTCCATGCCTTATTCTTATACATATAAACCTGATAGCCGTCGGCACCCGATACCTTTTTCCACTTGAGATTGATTTCATCATCGTCGATGTTATAAGCCTGAAGTGAGGTTACCTTTCCTATAGACGCTGCCGAAGCCACCGTTACAACCGAAAAGGCTGTGAGAATTACGAGCATAAGGGTCAATAAATTTCTGAAAACTTTTTTCATTCGCATTTCCACCTTTCTGTTTTTTATTTACACCCTTATAATATACGAAAAAGATTAAAGGACAATTAGAAGAATTGAATTATATGTGATAGCTGAAAAAAATAAATAGTCCTAAAACAAATGACAAAAGCGAAGTTAAATACACCTTGAGTAGACAGTAGTCAGGGGTCAGTAGGCAGTAGTCAGGAGACAGGGGTCAGTAGTCAGTAGACAGTAGTCAGGAAAAATAAAAAAGTGAGAATAACAACGTAAAGAGGAATTCTCTTTCAGAAAGCAGCCCGTAGCGGGAGCGACTGTCGGACTACAGGCAGTGGAAAGGCAGACAAATAAATTAGACAATAGCAGACCTTACGGAACAAATTAAACCGAGCGGCTCATTTTATTGAGCGTTGTTTTAATTAGAGCTGTTCGGCAACCGAGCCGTGGTACAGCACAACGGAGAAATCTGAAAATACCGATAAGAAGAAACCTTGTTTTCTTATCCACGGTGAGCAGAAAAAACTACCGAGTAAAGGATAGCATAAGCCTGACTCGGTATTTTTAGTTCTTGCGGAGGTTAATCAGCCAGCGTGCTTTTGCTTACTTTTGTCACAACCGACAAAAGTAAGAGCCCAAGCGGCTCGAGCGAGCGGAGTCAGAGGAATAGCTGAAGCCTTGCCATTCATCACCACGGCACATAAAAGCGAGGATAAATACACTTTAAGTGATAAGTAGTCAGGAAAAGATAAAAATGAATAACCATAAAAGCCATTGTATAAGCATACTCAGCTTTTACAATGGCTTTTTATATATTAAACTGTTTATTTTCCGGACTTCCCCGGGGAATTTCTCTTTTTTACATCACCTTTAATCATATAAGTACACATCTCACCGTAACTCTTGTTGCTCCGCCATAGGTACAGGTGAAAAGAGTCATATCCCAATCCCCTGCACTCATTTCTTCAACAGCATTGTTGTCAAGAATTTCTGTATACAGAACCTCATAGGTGAACACATTGCCGTCAAAATCCTTAAATGTAACTCTGTCACCCTGAGTAAGATTTTTGAGTGAGCCGAAGTGGTTACGGTAATTATGAGCACAAACGATAAAATCATTCTTATAAGGTGTACCCTCATAAACACAAGGAGAAATTTTAAAGTTTTCATAGCTCCATTCAGCCATTACGGGAAGGGTTATGCCGAGAGCCGGAATTGAAACTGTTCCCACATAATACTTGCCGTCAATTTCTTTTTCAGGCATATCCATTCCGGGATTCACCACATAATCCGGAATACTGCTTACACCCTCGGTCACCTGAGCCATGTCAAGCTTTTCAAGCACCTGAGATGAAAACCTTTCGGCATTCTTTTCTTCATATGAATTATAAAAGGTCAGGCCCAAAGAAGAAAGCACAAAAAGTACGCCTAAAAGCATTATAAATTTTCCTTGTTTTCTGCCTTTATTCATCTCTGAGCTCACTCTTTCTGTATTTTGCATAACCGACAATAAAAAGGAACACACCAATCAATGCAAGATAAGGAACAGGCCAACGAAGTGTACCTGTCACAGGAAGCTCCGGTTCATCGTCGGGCTCTGTTGTTTCCGTTGTTGTCACCTGAGTTGTGCTTGTCACAGCCTGCGATGTTGTTGTGCTTTGTGAAGCGGTTGTCTGTTCAGGTGAATCTGTGCTGTCCTGTTCCGTTGTTTCGTCGGGTGCAGTTGTGGTTTCTTCTTCACCGGGGCCTATACCGCTGTTTGTCAGAAGCAGTGTTTTATCATATTGGGAAAGAGATACCACATATCCGCCCAGAACATATTTTTCCGTAACTGTCCAATGATAGAAAACGGAAAGCCCGTCCCACTGATAGCGCCAATTATTGCTTTCATTAAGTGTTACGGTGTCATATACTTCACCGTCACGCAGAAGCTCAACTTCAATTTCAACCGCTTTTTCCGTACCTTCAACCTCAACCCATGACTTGAGAACCTTATAAGAAACGCTGATGGTTTCAGTGTCATCAGGCACAGCCTCGTATTTTGGCTTGATTATGAGGTTATCCTCCTCACCATAAGGCAGAACAACAATCAACGGCTCACAAAAATAAGTACATTCATTCTGTCGGTGCTTATCAGCCATGATGATATATACACCCTTTTCAAAGGCGACACCGTCAAAATTCACAATACCGTTTTTATCTGTTGTATCTGTATACACAGGCACAATATCATCCCTCAGAATATAGGCTGAAATTGTGAGTGCAAGTGATGTCATTTTTTCCGAATCGGAAATATCAAAATTCACACGGTAAGAGCTGAAGGTATCATTGGGTATGACTTTTGTTCCGCTGACAGTACCCAAACGATAAATATGAAAAACTGCGCCTTCAAGATTTTCTTCACTTGTGCTGTAATCTACAGTAATTTTCTGCCCGTCAGCAGCCTGTGTGCCGAATGAAAAAAAGCACAGGCAGACAGTGAATGTGAGAATACACGCCAATATTTTTTTCATTTAATCATCCTTTCTGCCCTCTCGGTCATTTTTTTGACAGCTCTCCCCTGATTGGAGCAATTACGAAAAAGCTTTTATTTTTTCTTTCTGTATTTTATCATGACATATATGAGCAGCACCAGAAGCATGGGAGCTGCCACAACGGGAGCAATAACAAGAGGGTCAATCTGATTTGCATCGGGAGTTACCACGATCTTGGCTTCTTCTTCAATGTTCGCAATTCTCTGACCACGGACAAGCAATCTGTGGGAGTTGACGCCATAAGGTGTGCAGGTGACAAGGGTGCAAAGATCCTTGCCCGGCTCAATTGCCAACGCAGAGATTTCCTCGGGCTCAACGATAAGAATTTCATATACCTGATAAGTGAAGGTTTCACCAACGGTGTTTATCATGAATATATCACCTACAGCAACCTTGTCAAGGTTTGTGAAAAGCTTTGCAGAAGGAAGTCCTCTGTGTCCCGAAAGCACACAATGGGTACTTTCGCCGCCGACGGGAAGGCTTGTCCATTCAATATGACCGACTGCAATCTGCAAAACAGACTCGGAAACGGTGTGATAAATCGGCAAGGATACATCAATTGACGGTATTTCAATATATGCCATAATTCCCGTACCCGTAATATCGAGCACCGATTCATACAATTTTAATTCTTCGTCCGTGAGATACTGATATCCCATTCTGTCAGTTAAAATTTTATTGAATTGTCTTGCCTCGTCAATCAGGTCAACCTTTTCCTCTTCTTTCAGATTTGAAACATTTTCCGAATAGGTTGCAATTGCCTTTGACTGATGCTGACTGTTCCACCAGTCGCTGACGGTAGGATAAAGCAACAAGCCGAGACCGAGTATAAATATTAAAATTAAAAGTATGGTTGTGCCGTGCTTTTTCATTTGCATCTCCTGTTTTTTGAATTCACGCTTGTCAAAGGGTCGGAAGAAAATTCCGTATTCATATCCGGCCCTTTGACAAGCCAACGGGACAAAGTCCCGTTAGCTTAAAAGTTGAACATCAATTATGCTTCTGCTGATGTTCTCTTCTTTGAAATGAGAATTACAACAGCGCCTACAACGAGGAGAGCACCAACGATGTAGAAGATTGTTGTACCGATACCACCGGTTTCGGGAAGGAGTGAACCTGTGGTGTTTTTGATTGTTGTTTCGAAATAATCATCAACATCAGCACCATCTGTTGCTGTGAAGGTAACAAGAGTATTATCGCTTGACCATGTGCAATCTGTGCCTGTTGTGGGGTCTGTGCAGGTTACTGTGAATGTGATGTCTTTAGCTTCGTTGTATCCGGCGGGAGCCTTTGTTTCAACGATTGTGTAGGTTTCGCCATCCTTAAGGCCAACACCATTAGTCCAAGTGAATGCTACCTTACCGTTATCATCTGATGTACCTGTTGCAATAGTATTGCCGTCTGCATCTTTAACTGCGAATTCTGCACCTGCAAGAGCTTTGTTGTCTTCGTCAGTCTTGTTGATGATAAGGTCTACAAGATATGTACGAGTGATGTCTTTTTCTGTTGTGTCTGTGTCTGTAGTATCCTGAGGATTATTTGAATATTCAAGTACAACTGAGTTGGGGTTGCCTTCAACGCCGATGATAGCGTTTTCGTTAACTTTTGCTGAATATGTGATCTTGATTTCCTCACCTGCTTTGTCTGCAAGGTTGATGAAATTGGTGAAGTTGATTGTAACAACCTGACCATTTGTTGAAACTGCAACATCAGTGTATTTTTCACCGCCAACAGTAACAACAACATCGTTGTTAAAGGTAAGACCATCTGAAAGGGTATCGGTTACGGTATAGGTGTACTTTGTATAACCTGTCATGTCGGGAACCTTTGATGTAAGAACATAAGGAACTGACTCACCAACTGTTGCTGTGTTGTAATCAACAAGACCTGCTGTTGTGTCATCCTTATCTGTGTCACCGTCAATCTTCTTTTCGATTGAGGGCTTGTCAGCCTTAAGTGTAACTTCTGCTGATGTTGTTCTGAGCATAAGAGCTGAAATAGGAGTTGCTGTGCCTTCGTCTTCAATTACATAGTAACCGAAATCAAGGTCTGTGAATGTTGCTTTGTCGTTTGCACCTGTTGCTGAAGCCGGGCTAATGCCTGCAGCTTTTGCTGCTGCAAGAGCCTCTACTGCAAATGCCTGAAGTTCAGCAGCCTTATCTTTGAGGCCTTCAAGAGCTGTTGTTACTTCGTCAACTGTAGCAACTTTGTCATCGCCACCAAACTTTGTGTTGTAGAAGCTCTGTAAAGCTTCAGGAATTGAATAAATAACACCTGCTTCAAGATTGTCTGCATCAACTGCTTCTGCATCAAGGATCTTATAAGCCTTGAATACTTTGCCGTCAACAGATACATTTGTTGCGCTGTTGATTGTGATGTCGCCTGTCCATGTGGAAGCTGCGAATGCGGGGATTGCCATTGCGAATACGAGTGCGAGAGCAAGTATTACGCTGAAGATTTTGTTTGTCTTTTTCATGACTTTTTCCTTTCTTTTTTTCTCCCTTTGGGAGTATTTTAATAATTTATTATATAATGCGGGGTGTCTGTCTCACTCCCTTAAGCGCCTACCCTCCTTTCTCTGCCTTTTTTTATATAAACAGAGTAGAAAGACAGAGCTCAAGATAATGAGCAGTCCTCCGATTATATACAAGTAATGAGTTCCGAAGCCACCGGTTTCGGGAAGAATGTGGCCTTCAATAAGGTTAACTACCTTGTCGTTGATTCCCGACCAGACTTTTTGTGTACCGTCGGAAAGGTATTCAATTATGGTTATTTCATTGTAGGCAACATCAACGACATATGTGCTTCCGTTTGAAATATATCCTTCGGGAACTACCGTTTCTTTCATATAGTAGAAATGTCCCGAGGGAATATCCGTGAAGGATACAGTACCGTTTTCGTTTGAAACCTCGACGAATTTGGTAACGTCAACAACAGAGGTTCCGTCGCCCTGGCAGATGGCACAGGCGGTCATATCGTGAAACAGGGTAAATTCTGCATCCGGGAGCACAGAGCCCATATTGTTGGTTTTGGTAAAGCTGAACTCGGAAAGATATCCGTTAACGGCAGGCTTCGGGAAATAAACGCTTCGTGATTCGGAAATATTCTGAACGCCGTCTGAAGTAACAATTGTTCTGTATTCAAGGAAGGCGTTACCGTTGGTCGGATAAACCGTTCCTTCAACAAAGCCGCTGTTTTCGTTCTGTAGCCTTACTCTGTATTTTACGCTGTAAAAATAATAAGTAGTGTTCGGGTCATCAGGATCAACGGAGGTTGTATATCCGGACTTTTTAAGATCCCAGAAAATGATACCGTCGGTGTGGTTTGCCGTATCCTCGGCACCTTCAGTAAATTCACCGGTGAGAACATCGGGATTTTCCGACACATTACCGTCCTTATCATAGAAATAGATAAATTCAACAGTTCTGTTACCGTCATCAAGAACGGGCAAGGGGTCAGTTGCAGTCCAGACAGTTTTGGTGGTTTGTCCGTTGAGCTCTAAAATTTCCTGAAAAATATTATTGAAAGCAGTCGTTATACCTTCCTGGTCCGTACTGTCATAGTAATAACCGGAACCGGAACCGATACTGTTACCGAGCCAGTTTTTATAAGCATTCAGGTCATTTGCACCGCCGATTTCATAGGTAGTACCCGTTCGGTCAACAATTGAGTTGGATGATGAGCTGTTGTTGATGTGCTGCTGAACAGTCTGACCGGCAATGTCAACACCGACTGAGAAAATCTTTGCATCTTGTGATTTTATGTAGGTTGCCATTTCTCTTGCTTTTATTGATGCCTTATCACTATAGCTTGTACCGTATTTACAGTAGGTTTTGAGAACAGAGTCATAGAAAACACCGTCTGTTCCGACTGTACCGCTTTCTGTATACGGCTCATAGCCGCTGTAATCGGTTGAATCAGGAGAATTATCTTTAAGATAAGTCGTCGGGAAGCCGTCAGTCAGAAGAATAACATACTGATTGGAGTTGCCCGAAGCTTCAAGCATATCATAAGCTCGTTTCAGACCGCCTTCAACATTGGTATATCTTGTACGTGCCGAGCCGTATCCGCTGGCACTTATAATTGAATCGGTTTCCGATGACATTTCACTTATAAGACTGCTTGCCTGATCTGCAGTTGAGCAAGGTTGAAGAGCAAAAATTTCGTGAGCGCTTGTGTTAAATGCCACAAAGCCTATCTTACTCAGACCCGCCGTGTTTTCGGCAAACTGATTTATGAAGTTTGACGCCGCAGTAACCGCCGCATCATATCTTGACATAGTGTCGTCGGTAAATATGGAGTTCATGGTGTTCGAGATATCCATTACAATGACAACAGCCATATCCGGCTCTGAAAGGAAGGTCTGAACATTAGTTTTCGTCTGCACAGTAAGGGTGATATCGAAAACATTTTCAAGCTCGGTACCCTTCAATTTTTTACTTACAACAACATTCTTATCGGCAGATGTTACCGTACCGCCTGCATCATTAACCTGTGTGTCCGACGGCTTTTCGATGACGATAGGCTCGTCTTCTTCAACATCAACAGGTATGTAATAATCGCTGAAGGTAACCGTACCGAAGGAGGATGTATTTTTTCCCGATGTGTTCAGATAGTCAAAGTTGACTGTTGCTTCGTCACCGATTTCGCAATCAAAGGTGTTGCTGTCACCGTGAGAAAGAAGTACAAAGCCTTTCGATGTTGAGGGCTTAAGATCACTTTTGTCATGGAGATCATAGTCATATTTTGCGGTTACAACCAAATCTCCGTATTCGTTTTCATCAACAACAACAGCATACCAGTACCAGAAGCCGAAGCCACTGTAATCGCCTACATTTCCGCTATGTATCAGAACGGATTTATAAGCTGTAGCACTATCGTAATAGTTGACGAATTCAACGGTTCTTGTTTCGGTTACGGCATACGAATTGCCAACTGAATAAAGCCATTCATACTCGAAGAAGTCCGTTTTGTTAGGTACCTCTTCACAAAGCTCAGGACCAAGATTTTCATAGTTTACCAAGGCTCTTGTTGCAATGGCATAAACCTCTTTATAATATTCCTCATAGCCTTCATAGTCCTCTGCCTGGTCAAGCCTGTCAAGCTTGTTTTCAAATTCATCTATATCGGGAAGCTGATTTATCAGGTAAGTAACATACTGAACTGCCTTTTCTTTGAACTCCTCACTTTCACGGTCAAGCCCCCAGGGCTCTTCCTTTCCCCATTCGGTACAAGCAAGAATATCATCCTTGGTATAGCATTTACTGTTGTGGATATGCTCTGAAGCATTTCCGTCGGTTACATTTCCATCGGTCACATTGCCCCCTGTGGCAAGCTCCTTAATGAAGCAGAATTCCTCATGCTGATGCTCCGTAAGCTCACAGGTCAGCTCATTTTCAACTGAATAACAGGAGTAAGTATGACTGTGCTCCGTCATTCCGCAATAGGTCTGATTATCCATTGTTATGGCAGGAAGAATAAGCATGTAGGTTGTCCAGAATACAACAACTATAGCAAGTGCTCTTGCAACTTTCTGCCATCGTTTTTCAAGTTTTGATAAAAGTAGAATTTCGGCAACCTTCTGCCAGAACGCCTGCATATGCTTATCCCCCCTTTCTTTTAATCTTTAATTACTTAATTTTAATCTTTAATCACTTAACTGAGTGCGCCGAATTTTTCCATGGGCCAGACCCTGAAAACAATTTTACCTACTATCTGCTCCTCAGATACACAGCCGATTACACTGTTTCTTGAGTCAACAGACACGCTTCGGTGGTCTCCCATAACAAAAATTTTGTTTTCCGGCACCTGATACGGCAATTCTATATCGCAATCGCCCAATGCCATTTCAGATACATAAGGCTCGTTAAGAGGCTCACCGTCAACATAAACTGAGCCGTCTTCCTTAATATTTACCCACTGACCCGAGGTGGCAATAACCCTTTTGATAAGCACATTGTTGTTATAGTAAAAAGCGATTATTTCACCGGAAGTGAAATCGGTAGATTTTGTTGAAACCACAATTTCACCATCCTCAAGCGACGGAGTCATTGAACTGCCGTAAATCTGCAGCACGGGCATCCACAGCGTTGCAACAAGAACGGCAACGGCAGCAACAGCAATCAGGGTGAATATGGTGCTTTTGAGCGATAGTTTATATTTTTTCTTGTATCTTTCCCTTTTCAGTTCCTTTTCGATATCCTCCGATTTAGGAAAGACCTTTTCATTTTCTGTCATTGATAATACCTCGGAGTCTCATTCTTACATCATTCTGAATATCGGGCGGAAGAAATGCAAGTGCCATTTCATTCTGGGCATAGAAATGCATCATGCGCCAATATAATTTTCTGTCAGAAATGATTATATTCCTTGCCTTTTCGTCAAGCGGCGGATTTTCTTTTTTCGGCACTTTGGGGTAAACCTGACCGCCTTCAGGCACTGAAGAAGTTTTTCCCACAGCTTTGACTGTTATGCCTTCCCTTGTAATCTGCTTGAGCTCATGTATAAGCGTGTTCGCCTGCGACAAGGCAGAATTCATCTGCACAGTCATTTCCGAAAGCTTCTTTTCAACATTTGCCGGATTTTCTTCATTTTTCGTTTCTTCAATTTCAGTTCTGAGTCTTTCGTTTTCCTTGCTTTCTTCCAAAAGAATTTCGAGAAGCTCAAGTCTTGAGAGTTTTTTGAGTTCTTTATCTGTCATGTTTTTAACTTTCTTCCTTTTTTTGCAGATAGAATTTCCAATTGAGCATAATTACCCACTATTCCACATTCCATAATATCACAAACATTCAAGCTTTTCAACACATTTTTCGGCGGAAATTGCGAAATGAGACATTTTCACTTGTTTTGTGTTAATAAAAACAAGAACCCTGACGAACGTACTCGCCAAGGTTCTTAAGAAATATATTTTTGCTTGATTTAAAATATTTGCAGATGTGAAATTATTCCGTTTGTACATTTCCGCCAACAGGCTCTGCCGATGCTGCGGTAACGGGTACTCCCTTTTCTTCCATAAGCTCAGCTTCTGCCGTTGCAGCTCTTTCTTCAAGAACTCTGATAATTTCGGCATATTTTTCATCTGTGTAATCCCAGAAGAAAATATAAGGAAGACAGCAAAGAAGATGTCCCACAAGGTCAAAGGCAACACCGACTATCATACACTTTGTTCTGATGTCATCAACGAACAGAACATCCCAGTCTGATGTGAAGCCGTAGCGATAGAAAAGAATGGGGATAATAAGCGAAATGAGGGCTGAAATCGGGCCTGTGAACCAGCCGATAACACCTGCATAGGAGTCAAGTCTTTCCCCTGAAAGATACATCTGATAGTCACTGATACGAACACCCATATCCTCTTCGGCAAGCTTGATTGCAGAGCAAAGCATATCGCCGACACCAAGGCAAATTACCATAACAAGACCGCACATGAAATAGTTATCCTTGAGGAAGTAGCAGGCTGCAATGTAGCCGGCACTCTGTGCTGCATATATAAGGCGCTTGAACACAACAAGAGTCTTATATTGGAAGCGCTTTCTTATCCACGGAGCAAGGAAGGCGCCCGGGTTACCGACCATACGGATAATCTGGTCAACAACGGTGAAAACAATACCAAGCTCACGCCATGTATAAATGAGAACAATTGTTTTAACAGCAAGACCGCCGTTACCGAGTGCATCGATCATGCCTGAAATTGCATTTATCCAACGATATTTATTCCTGATAACACCGTATATACCCTCCCAGAAGGGAATGTATTTTTTCTTTTCAATGGGTGGCTGAGGAATTCTTTCCTTGATATTGCGAAGACCGGAATACATCAGAAGTGTGTTGAAAATAAGAAGAACGGGAAGAACATACTTATAGGTGTTGATGTGGGTCTGACCACCAACCAATGCGGTGATAATGGGAATAAGAGCTGCCCAGATTGAGTTGAACAGGTGACCGAACTTTTCAGGATAGCTTCTTATGAGCATTCTTTCATGGCCGTTGGGTGAAATGTGGTGTGCAATGTTGTTAGCTCCGCCTGTGAAGCCGAAGCCGCCATAAACACAGAAAAGAAGGTGCAGAATCCAGATTCTTTCTGCCTGATCAGTTGCATACCAATCATAAATGGGAAGCCAACAAATAAGAATGAACAGAATGATTGCGGGAATTACGCTGGGATAGAAATAAAACTTGAATCGACCGTATTTCGGAAGATAGAATTTACGCATCACTATATTACGGATACCAAAATAACCCTTTGTGAGGAAATGGGCACCGAAAATTTTATAAACACTTCTGACTGTCATGCCGGGAAGCGTCGCAATATAGTTTGAAAGAGCAGCAGGAATGGGTATGATATCTTCAAAATTAAGAATAAGAAGCGCCAGACCGAGTGCCGTCATTACACCATAAAGAGCGAAGAATTTTCTTTCCGTCTTTTTTGGAATGAAGCCCAGATTGTCAACAACAATCATATCCAGAATACCCCAGAAATAATTGATAAGGGTAAAGAAAGCACCGATTGCGGAGAAGGCAAGAATGGGAATGTTATAATAGTTCATGATAAGATAACATCCCGAGCCGAAAGCAACATAGCTTAAAACGGTTGTGAGTGAATAGTCACCGCCGACGCCGAGAAAAACCGAAAGGTATTCTTTATAAGGAACATATTTACCCTCTGCAGGGATATTCCAATGGTCCTTGAATTCATGCATTATGTTTGATGCAGTTGTTTTTAGCTTGTTATTTTTTGCCATTTCAGTCTATCCCTCCTTATGCCCCTGTTTTTTCTTTCACGATTTCAGCAGTTCGTGCAGCCGCTTCTTCCCTTGTCTTTCCCCAGAAGGGAGGGTCTGAGGTGAAGCGGTTTTCCTTTTTGGGAAGCCATCTTCCGCCAAGGTCTATTTCGTCCTCGCTCTGATGTCCCATATAAAATTCAACATTTATTTCATTGTTAAGCTCACACTTATAGAAGCAGTGATGTCCGATTGTTTTAACGCTTTCGGGAATATAAACCACACCCATCATCGAGAAACAATAGCTGAAGGCATCGTCACCGATGGTTTCAAGTCCGTCGGGAAGATTTATGAGCTGAAGTGACTGACATTTGAAGAAAGCCATGTCACCGATTTCCTTCAGAGTTGAAGGAAGGGTGATTTCCCTGATACCCCATGTTTTATAAAAACAGCCGGAAGCAATTTTTTCAACACCCTCCGGGATTTCATAGGTTTCGGGATGCACCTCGGGGTCATCGTAATAGCCGACAGGAACCTTGCCGATATCCTGAAGATGAACAATGTGATATGTAGGATAAATAATCATTGTTTTCATATCTTTTGTGTAAAGCACGCCGTCAATATCGGTGTAATAAGGGTTAGCTTCATCAACATAAATTGCCCTGAGAGCGAAGCAGCCGAAAAATGCCTGAGGGTCAACATAGGCAACATCGGGACCGATATAGCAGTATTGCATATTTTCATCACTGACAAATGTAAATTTATCAATTGCAACAACAGTGCGTGAGGTATCCTCAATATATGCAGGTGCGGCCTCATCCTGCGTGTATTCAAGATGGTCCATTGCCACAACGGGAGCGTCCTCACCGTAATCAAAGGCTTCGGGATAAATTCCCTCACTGTTTTTAACCATCGGATGGTAAACCCTGACAATGGGAGTTTCGGGGTTACCGTTGAAGCCGCTTAAAACAGCTCCGTCAACTCCTGTGCCGCCCACATTGGTCTGTTCCTCATATTCATAGGTGGGGCGTGAAATTGCATTGAAGGAAAGCCACACAGAGGAACCAACAAACAAAACGAGCACCAGAGTGAAAAGAACCTTTGACATTCTGCTCATATAATCAATCCTTTCCAGAGCAATTATTTATATTCTTTAGAATTATACAACAATATTCCACGATAATCAATAGAGCTTTTTATATTTTGGTGCAAAATTTATTTTTAAAAGCATTTTCATTGTGAATTCTGCACAGTTTTTTAACCTTTTTTCATCACGCAAAGGCTACTGAAAGCACTGAAGGGGCTGCAAAAAACTGATGCTTTTTGCAGCCCCTTATTTTTATGCGTTAACAGGATTCACCATAATCCACTGAAGCTGCGGCGCATAGCTCACCTGATTGTTGAACAGAACATTGCCGCTGTTGGAAAGGGTGATTTCATTATCCCCTGCCATGAGGTCAAGGTTAAAGGTCATTGTTTTATAGGTGTATTTCGAATAAGTGCTTCTTGTGAAGATATCCTGACTTTCACCGTTTGCCGTGACTGTAAGCATTGTTTCAATGAGGTCAACATTATATGCATGATATCCGCCCTCACGATTGTTTGCATAGCTGACAGTTACACGGTAAGTACCGTCGGAAGGAACATTGACATTGAATGAAGCCTTTCCGCCTTCGGAGGATATTCCGTCAAGATAAACCCTGCTGTATTTATCGGTTTTTACCCTTGCACCGTCGGAAAGCTTCATATCACTCGGGGTGATTTTCTTTGCAGTGGGCTGAGATGCCGATTCAAAGAATCTGAGCTCACAAGCAGCTTCGTTTTCAATTTCATTAAGACCACGCCTGAGATAAACAAGTTTGCCGTTTGCAAATTCCGCCTTTGCTCCGTCAACAGTTGCGGCAGTTTCCTTGTCTGTATATACCTTGTAATAGCCGTCATTGGGGGCAACGGCAAGACAGGCATTTTCTCCGTCGGGAAGAAGAGAAATTTCTGTTTCGTCTTCATGAAGGGAAAGCAATGCACTATCCAGAACGAAGGTGCCTTCAAGGTGACTGAATTCAATTGTGTGTCTGCCCACGGAAAGCTCAAGCTGCATTGTGTAACAATCCGTATATTCGCTTTTGATGGTGTTGGGCAGAGAAATAACTCTTTCAAAGCCATCAACAGTGAACAGTGCCTTGGTGTAATCACGGTCATCACTTGTTGAGCCGTCATTGGAGTTGCCGAAGATAACATCAAAATCATATATACCGCTGTTTTTCACATCAACGGTGATTTTAACGCCGTCGCCGTCATTTTCAAAGCCGCCGACCATGCCTGCATCATTGCCTGTTGTGGCATAAGCACTGTCATAGGTATAAGCAGAGCCGAGAAGCTCCCCTTCTTCAAATTCATATCTTACGGGGATATTTGTGTTTCTCACGGGCTCAAGATCTTCATCTGCTTCGGACAGGGTGATGAAGTATACCGCATCGGTATCAGTGCCGGGAATGTTGATGTTAACCGAACCGAAGGAAGACTTTGTGTTGTAATTTCTGAGAACTGTGGGTGAGGACACAACTCCCGTGAGGCCTTTATAATATACACATTCAATTTTTACATTAACACTGCTTCCGAGATTTGTTTCATCAAGGTTTTTCACCTTAACGGCACGTTTGTTGTCACTGCCTGCAACAATGATGTCAATTTCATCCTTGCTGTCATTGATTGAGGCAATGCCCTTATAACCGAGTCTCCAATCGCCGTCATGGAGGTCACTCGCATCATCGTAAGTAACCTCAGTTTCAAGAAGGTTGCCCTCCATTTCGGCATATTTTCTGAAAAGCCACCAATTTGAGTTGGGTGAGTTATCGTCTGCCGCCGTGTCATTAAGGTTGTCAGCAAGTCTCCAATAAGCCATCTGACCCCATGTTCCGTTTTTTTCAATCTGAGTGATGTAATGAATCATTTTGGCGGGATTTCCGCAATCCTGCATTTCACCGTATTCCGTCACAACTATGGGAAGGTCATTTTCAATTCCCAATTCATTTTCGATTCTGCGGTAATCGTCAACATGAGCCTGCCAATCATAAATTGACCACCATGCCAGCTCATGATAAATCACAACCTCGGGCACACAATTATTTTCTGTGCAATATTTCATGAAGGATTCGATTTTTGTGGTTTCATAATCACAGAAGCCGGGGCCGCCGATAACCGCATCGGGGTCAAGGCTCTTGACATAATCATAGGTCATTTTCCATCCTTCAAAAAAATTCTGTCTGCCGGTTTCATCATAAAGAACATTGCCGTCAACATAATTTCCGAACCACACCGCATTGTCACATTCGTTATAAATGCAATAAACAAGTGTATCCTTATATTCCGCATTTCTGAGCTTTTCAACGGTTTCCCTGACAAGGGGGAAATAGCTTTGAGTGATGAATTCTTTCCAATCATATGTACCGTTTTTGCGCTTTTCCATAATTTCGTCATAGCAATAATACCATGTGCTGTAGGCATCCTGAAGGTAAACAACGGTATAGTCACATTCCTCAAGCTGTGAAGAAATGTGGCTGATGTCACCTGTGGGGTGCTGGAGTCCGTCGGGGACCTTTTGTGACACGGAAGATATATCAAGGCTGTCCGTCATGGCTTCTGAGGGTACACCGGCTTCAGCAAGACCGTAAAGATGACCCGTTGCCCTTGTGGATACGGGAGTCAGCTCCTTTGAAGCATCAACCTCAAGGGCGGGAACCCACACAAGGGGAATTGACTCAAAAAGCATGATAATTGTGATGATAAGTGAAATTATACCTGACATTGCAGTTCTCCTTTTATTTTCAAAAGTTCAGGGTGCCGTGAGCCTCACTCAGGGGCTCACGGCACCCTTTTACGGAATTTATTATATATCATTTCAGAATAATTAGTCAAGAGCTTTATATGTGAGCAAAGAAAAAAGCAGTGCTTTTTCTGCACTGCTTGTGAAGCTTATTTTGTCAAATCCAGACAATGTTTGAGGTGCTTTCAGCCTTTTCCGTTGAAAGAAGGCTTTTTTTGGCATAATGAACAGCAGTCACTCTGTACTGATAACCGCTTGTAACCGTTACGGATTTTGATAAAGCATGAGTATATGTATCTGCATATAAATCCTCATATACAAGATAATCGCTCCATTCATATTGGTCAGACACTCTTCTTTGAACCACCAGTTCCTTAAGTCCGCATTTTGTAACTGATGTAGCGCAAACAGTTTTTGCAGTTATAATAATTTTACTACCATCTTTTGCTGCTCCCACTCCATACTCAGTTATCAAAGAGCTGCTTCTCGCAACACTATCTGTGCTGTGTACATTGCTTAAAATCTCATTAAATTGTTCCTGACTCAAAACCACATCTTCAAGCTCAACCTGAGCCGCCTGAGCTTCAAGCATAACAAAACAGGCTGTTATAACCGATATAATAATCGCAATTGTTTTTTTCAGAATTCTGTTCATTTTAAATCTCCTTTTCGTTTAATTGAATTTATAATTTTTTGGGCTATTTCAACGCTACATTCATCTATAACAAAACTATAATCTATAGAATTTAAATTATATGTAAAATAGGAGCCACTTGGTTCATAAAAATGAAGAATATAAATACCATCTACAGTATAGTCTGTAACACCATGGTATGTTTTGTTAACCTTTCTTTCTACATCAAAGCTATTTTTTTCATGATTTTCAATCAATGATGTACCAACCGTCATGTCCAACTCTTTAATATACACACCAAACACAGCAACCGCAGTTCCGTCTTCCAATATTTGAGTGTATTCAAGAGTTATCTCGTTCCCCTCGTCGAAGAAAATCTGAGGTAATACCGGGTCATATATTCCGGTTTCATTCAGAATATTCAAAAGCTCTCCGGGGGTGATTATTTCCTTTTCGTTATTGTTTTTGTTCACAACATAAGCACCGATGCAGCCTGCAAGAACAACAACCGCCGCAACCACCGCCGCTATTATGATTTTAAGCTTTCGTTTCTCCAATTTTCTCCACCTCCTTATTTCTGACCCGTTTCATCCTCTGCTTTCTGAATTTTACTGAGCGTTCAACTCA
>JAFUQS010000005.1 GCA_017472225.1 Clostridia bacterium
ATGCACTCAAAGCAGAAGACACTTCAAAGACAGAGCTTGATGCCGCTGACGATGATATACTCGCAGACATCAAGGCAGTAGCAGACGCTATTGATGACACATCAGCACTCAAGGCAGACTACACAGAAGTTGACGAAGCAATCGCATCACTCACGGCTCCCGAGGGTGAAGAGCTCACCGAAGAAGCAGTAGCTGTAATCGCAGATATTAAGGCAGCTGTTGATGCACTCAAAGCAGAAGACACTTCAAAGACAGAGCTTGATGCCGCTGACGATGATATATTCGCAGACATCAAGGCAGTAGCAGACGCTATCGCAGATACATCATACCTCAAGGCAGACTACACAGAAGTTGACGAAGCAATCGCATCACTCACGGCTCCCGAGGGCGAAGCTCTCATCGACGAAGCAGTAGCTGTAATCGCAGATATTAAAGCAGCTGTTGATGCACTCAAGGCAGAAGACACTTCAAAAACAGAGCTTGCAGAGGCTTTAGTTGAGATCAATGCAGACATCAAAGCAGCAGAAGATGCTATCGCAGACACATCATATATTAAGGCAAATACCACAGTTGCCGATGAAATTATTGCTGCAATTGATGAAACACTTGCCGAAGGCAAATTTGACGATGCAGAAGCTATTGCAAGAATTGAAGCAATCAAAGCTGAAATAGAAGCAATCAAGGCAGACGGTAACGCTTCAATGGCAGAGTATCAGGAAAAGATCAACTCACTTATTCCGGAGCTTGAAGGTCTTTACGAATACTGTCAGGAATGTGAATATTGCGGAAATATTCACACAAGCTTCTTCCATGAAATTATTTGCTTATTCCATATGTTAATTAACCTGATTAGTAGCCTTTTCAATTTTACTCGTTAATCATATATAAGTATTTTCCCCGACGGAGCAATCTGTCGGGGAATTTTGTTTAAAATAATCAGGTGAATGAGAAAGCCCATGAGAATAATTAAAAAATTCGTATCAGTCACCGGCATCCCGTGTTATGAGTAGAATGATAACGAGGTGATATGAATGTTTTCAGGTATAGTCTGTTTTTGCGCACTTCTTCTTATTCTTTTCGGTCTTTTTTTTGCCTTTTACCTTGTTGTTGCAAAGCTTCTTTCAGAGGATTGCGACGGATTTTTTATTGCCGTTGAAGGCTTTGAAGAAAAGAATACACTTTCAAGTGAGGTCTATTCCGCTTTCGTTCAGGTGAATATGATGAACTTCGGCAGCAAAAGACCTGTTTATGTCATTGACTATGACCTTTCGGAAAACAAAAGAAATGAGCTGAGGGAGGCTGTTGAGCCTTATGGCAAGGTCGTTTTTCTGAAAATAAAAGAAAACCGTTTTTGTGAAGATTAAGTTTTTCATTGCAAATAACAGGTTTATAATGTATAATAAAAAATAAACCAAAAAACAAAGGAGAACGCATGGAGCAGGAAATTTTCATTGAGGGTACAATTGAAGATGTGGTCTATACCAATCCGGAAAACGGCTACAGCGTAATTGACATAAGCTGTGACAAGACTCTTGTCACGGCTGTCGGCATTATGCCTTCATGCTCTGCAGGTGAAAAAATCAAGCTCAGAGGTCAGTGGACAAATCATCCAACCTTCGGAAAACAGTTCAAGGCAACTGCCTGTGAACGCTCCATGCCCAAAACCGCCGCCGATATGCTTCGCTACCTTTCAAGCGGAACAATCAAAGGGATAGGACCTGCAACGGCGGCTAAAATTGTTGAGCGCTTCGGTGACAGAACCTTTGAAGTTATGGAAAATGACCCTCAGCGTCTTTCTGAAATCAAAGGTATCACTCATGACAAGGCAATTGACATCGGCGAAAGATTCAAAAGTCAGTTTGCGGTCCGTGAAATTATGATTGCTCTTGAGCGCTTCGGTCTTAATCCTACGGAGTGCCTGAATGTGTATAATGCCTTCGGTGTAAATGCGACAGAAAGAATAAGCGAAAATCCGTATATTCTTTGCTCGGAAAGGGTCGGTATGCGCTTTGAAAGAGCAGATGAAATTGCTTCTGCCTTTCCGCAGGGTGTGAAGAGTATTCTCCGTCAGAGAGCAGGAATTATTCATATTCTGAGGCATAATCTCCGTAATGGTCATACCTGTCTTCCGAGGGGCAAAATCTTTATTCCTGCCGAGGATTTGCTCGGCATGGACAGAGAGGAAACCAATGAGGTTATTGATGACCTCATTATTGATAAAGAGCTTGTTGAAGAATTCATAGATGAAAAAAGCTACCTTTTTCTGCCCTATGAATATATGGATGAAAAAAGTATTGCAGACAGGATAAAAATTATGCTCCGTTTTCCGCCGGCAAGGGGGAGAACTGTCGATAAGGATATTGATAAAATCGAGGAGAAAAAGGGTATCCGATTTGAAGCAAAGCAAAGAGATGCCATAACCACTGCCGTGACAAAGGGACTCCTTGTTTTAACGGGCGGACCCGGTACGGGAAAAACAACAACCCTTAACGGTATTCTTGAGCTTTATGAAAAGCAGAAGCTCCGGGTGCTTCTTGCTGCCCCGACAGGCAGAGCAGCCAAAAGAATGAGCGAGGTAACGGGCAGAAATGCAAAAACCATTCATCGTCTTCTGGAGGTTGCATGGACAGACAATAACCGTCAGAACTTCGGCAGAAACATGGAAAATCCCCTTGAAGCGGATGCAGTTATCGTTGATGAGCTTTCCATGGTGGATACACACCTTTTTGCGGCACTTCTCAATGCGCTGCCCCTTGGCTGCCGCCTTGTTATGGTCGGTGACTCGGATCAGCTTCCTCCCGTGGGTGCGGGTAATGTGCTTCAGGATATCATAGCCTCGGAGCTGTTGCCTGTTGTGGCATTGACGGAGGTTTTCAGGCAATCTCTCGAAAGCCTTATTGTCACTAATGCTCATAAAATTGTGAAAGGGGAATACCCTGAGCTTTCAAGGACGGATAAGGATTGCTTTTTCCTTCAAAGGAACAATATTTATCAGAGCTGTGAAACCGTGGTTGAGCTTTATACAAAAAGGCTGCCGAAGGCTTACGGCTATAATCCGATTGAGGATATACAGATTATCTGCCCTTCAAAAAAAGGTGAGCTTGGTACATTTAATCTTAATAATCAGCTTCAGCGTATAGTTAATCCGCCTTCGCCCGATAAGGAGGATTATGTCAGAACAGGCAGGGTATTCCGTGTCGGTGATAAGGTTATGCAGACCAAGAATAATTATGATATTATGTGGACAAAGGGAAAGGAAACCTCATCGGGAATTTTCAACGGGGATATCGGATTTATAACGGCAATAAATTTCAACGCTTCCTTCATGAAGATAAATTTTGACGGCAGAACCGCAACCTATCCCTTTGATTATGCGTCAGACCTTGACCTTGCTTATGCAATAACCGTGCATAAAAGTCAGGGCTCGGAGTTTGAAGCGGTCATCATGCCCGTTTGCTCCGTCATTCCTCAACTCAGCTACCGTAATTTGCTTTATACCGCTGTCACAAGGGCGAAAAACAGACTGATACTCGTCGGCTCTCAGGCTCAGGTCAATGCAATGGTTGATAACGATAAAAAAACAAGAAGATACTCTGCCTTGAAGCACTTGCTTTTAAAGGATCAGGAATGAATTTTTTAAATTCCGTTTTAAGAGCATTCTTTCCTGAAAGGTGTCCTCTTTGCGGAAGGATAATTGACCTTCGTGAAAGGGATTGTCCCACTTGCCGAAGGGATGAAATCAGAATTTCCGATGATTTCTGTCACAGTTGCGGATACGATAGGGACCGGTGCATCTGTCCGGAAAACAGCATATCCCTTTCTCATGTCACGGGTGTTTATATTTATTCAGGCTTACCGAAGGCGAAAATACGGGATTTTAAGTTCTGCGGAAACAAAGCTCAGGGAAAGCTTTTGGGCGATGAAATGGCTTTTCGGATATCCGCCTGTTTTTTCAATGTTGATTTTGATTGTGTAACCTTTGTTCCAATCAGTAAAAACGGCTTGCGGGAAAGGGGATACAACCAAAGTGAAATTCTTGCCGAAAGGGTTGCAAAAAGGCTGTTTCTTCCCTGTAAAAGCCTTCTGACAAAGCAGAATGAAACCTTCAAGCAGCATGAGCTTGATGCAAAGCATAGGTTGACCAACCTGCGCAATGCCTTCGCTTTAACGGAAAATGCTGACGTGAAGGGCAAAACCGTGCTTTTGTGTGACGATGTGAAAACCACGGGTGCAACCTTAAAGGAGTGCGAAGGTGTGCTTCTCAGGGGCGGTGCAAAGGATGTTTACTGCATTTGCATTGCCTTGTCGGATTACGGAGATATTTTCGATTTGTAAGATTCTGCCTGTATATTGCCTGACCTTGACAAAAGCAAGTAAACCCATTAAAATTACATAATAAAGAAACCCAAAGAAAAAAGATGTGTAAAGGACGGTGAGAATATGCCGGGACTCAATTTAGGAATAGACCTTGGAACAAGCTCAGTTAAAATCTTTGCCGAAGGAAAGGGCATTATTCTTTCCGAGCAGACAGCGTTGAGCTATGATAAGCTTAATGACGAAATTATCGCCATAGGCAGTGCTGCTGCAGAAATGACGGACAGAAATCCTGATTCAATCATACTTCAGAAGCCTATTCAGGGCGGAGTTGTTTCAGATTTTTCTGCCATGACGGAAATTCTTTCTTACTTTATCAAAAAGATTTGCAAAAATCAGATTTTCAGACCCAACATGGTCATAAGTGCACCCTGTTGTGTAACTTCCCTTGAAAAGAAGACAGTAATTGAGTCTGCCTGCAGTGCCGGGGCGGGGAAGGTGCACATTATTGATGAGCCTATCGTGTCGGCTTTGGGGGCGGGGCTTTCCATTGAACATCCTCACGGAGTGATGGTGGTTGATATCGGTGCGGGAACAACGGATATTGCAGTTATCACCATGGGTACTGTTGCTTATTCAACCTCACTGAAAATTGCGGGGGACAGCATGGACGAAGCAATCTGCAATTTTCTCAAGCGTGACAAGGATATCATTGTCGGTCTTCCTACTGCAAGAAAAATCAAGCATACTCTCGGCTGTGCCGTTATGAGGGACGAAGAGATTGAAATGATCTGCTCGGGCAAGGATTATATAACAGGTATGCCGAGACCCTTCAATGTGAACACAAGCGAGGTATATAAAGCTCTTGCGGAAAGCGTTACACAAATTTTTGAGGGAATCATGCTGGTCATGGAGCAGACACCGCCTGAATTATACAGTGACATTTGCACAGAGGGTATTTTGCTCACGGGTGGCGGAGCGAGACTTTTCGGAATTGACAGATATCTTTCACAAAAGCTCGGCATAAATGTCACCTTGGCTGCAGACAGCGAAAACTGTGCAGCAAAGGGAGCGGGATATGTTCTGAGAAACATGAAGAAGCTGGAGGATAACGGCTATTCCTTCCGTTCGAAGGAAAAGGTATACGGATAAGATAAGAGGCGACACCTGACGCAAGGTTGGGTGTCGCCTTTAGTTCGTTTGTCCAAAAACTCATTGACATTGACTTTTAACTGTGTTATTATAATTATGTATAATTTTTGAATATATCGGGAGGTACGATATGAAAAAACTTATGAAGAAATCACTTGCAGTCCTTCTTGCAGTTCTTCTCACCATGAGCCTTTCATCGGTTGCTTTTGCAGCGGACGGAACAGGTGCGCTTATGCAAAGCTACAGTGCTGTTTCAACAGAGGACTTCCATTCAGAGGAATATGAAGGAAAAATCGGTAAAATTATTTTCCTTGACCTTTCTGTTTCTTCCTTCCCTGAAAATGTTACATATATGGGTGAGCTTGACCTTTCTGCTTCTGCAGAAACAGGGACAGTAACGGCAAAGCTTGCTTTGAGTGATAATATTACAGGAATCAACAATCTTGATATGTATATCGGTGCCAAGGGCGGTGTTATCGCCCCTGATGATTGCTCCTACCTTTTTGCTGATACAGGTGTTCAGACTCTTGAAGGAACAGAAAATTTTGACACCTCAGGTGTAACATCAATGAAAGAAATGTTCCGTGGCTGTAATTTCACTGAATTCGACCTTGACACTCTTGATGTTTCAAATGTAAACGATATGTCATATATGTTCAAGGATTGCCTTTTGCTCAAAAGTATTAAGAGCGAAAACAGTGACACAGGTAATGTTGCAAAGTTCAACAATATGCTTGACGGTTGCGCTGCACTCAATGATTTATCCCTTAAAAATATCGACCTCAGTCACACAAGCAATATTGATTATATGTTCTATGGCTGCTCATCTCTGGAAGTAATTGACCTTAGCTCATGGAAAAACACATCATCAATCGTGAGCATCAATGCATTCAGAAGCTGCCCCGCACTCACAACCATCAAGCTTAACGGCTGGGACCTTTCATCGGTTGCAACCCTTGACGGTGTTTTTGCTTACTGTGACAGCCTTCAGGAGCTTTATCTCTACGGTGTCAGGGACGCAGCTTCATGCACATCATCAGTTGAAAATCCTGTTAAGGGCGTAACTGAGCTTACCGTTCATACAGATGACATCAACTTCACCGACTATGTTCTCTGGAGCGAGTGCTTCGGCAAGGCAACGGATGTAAAGGTGAAATACAGCGTTGCAGACGGTGCTGAGGTTGTTGCTGTCAGCTTTCAGAAAAATGATGCCATTGATTATTATATTGTAACTGTGAACGGCGATGAAAAGTATGTTTACGGCGGAGCTACCATGAACCTTGCAGCAGGTACACAGATTACGGTTAATATTCAGCCGGCTGAGCAAGCAAGTCCCCTCAAGCTTAATGTTAACGGTGTTGCAACCGAATTCGGCACAACAATGAATGTTAATGAGGATACAACCATTACAATTCAGACCTATCATGATGACACTGCTTTGCCTCCTGACGAAACCGTCAATGCACTCACAAGAGTAATTTATGCGGTGAGAGATTTCATGCAGAAGGTTCTTGATATCCTGCAGGGCTTCTTCGGAAGATTCATGCCCTGGCTTGATGAAGCAGAATAAAATAATGGTGAATCAGAAACGGCGAGGCATTGCTCTTGCCGTTTTTTATTTTATATTCTTCAGCTATACAGTTGAAAATTCAATTTTTTAACTGTATAATATTCGATGTGATAAATATTCAATAATTTCTATGGAGGCAAATTATGAGAAACATTCAGATTATCAACAGTGCATGGCTTTTTTCAAAAAGTGCAAAGGCTGTGCCTAAAACACTTCCCACTGATTGGGAACAACTCAATCTGCCCTTCACATGGAACGGCAAGGATGGACAGGACGGTGGCAATGATTACCACAGAGGTACCTGTTATTTTGCAAAGGAGCTCAAGGCAGATGAGCTTCCCGACGGCGAAGAAAAATATCTTCAGTTTGACGGTGTAAACTCCTCTTGTGAGGTTTTCTGGAACGGAAAAAGCATCACAAAGCATGACGGCGGTTATTCAAGCTTCAGGGTGAAGCTGCCCGAAGTGAAAAAAGAAAATCTTCTTTGTGTTGCAGTTGACAACAGTCCCAATGACAGAGTATATCCTCAAAATGCAGACTTCACCTTCTATGGCGGAATTTACCGTGATGTAAGTGTTATCGGTGTTCCTGAAAACCATTTTGACCTTGATTATTATGGTGCTCCCGGTATTATGGTAACACCTGAAATTGATGGCAAGGATGCAGTTGTTGAAATCAAAACCTTCATTAAAGACGATGATGACTGTAAGGTTAAGTATGAAATCATCGCAGAGGGCGAGGTTATCGCATCATGTGTTGAGGATGAAGATGATAAGGCAAAAATCAGAATCGAAAATGTTCACCTTTGGGACGGTATTAAGGACCCTTACCTTTACACTGCAAAGGCGACTCTGATTGTTGACGGCAAGGAAATTGATGAGATTTCAACCCGTTTCGGCTGCCGTACCTTTGAAATTGACCCGAAAAAGGGCTTTATTCTCAACGGAAGGGAATATCCTCTCCGTGGTGTATCACGCCATCAGGACAGACCTGATATCGGTAATGCTCTTCTTCCCGAACACCACAAGGAAGACCTTGAGCTTATTCTTGAAATGGGTGCAAACACAATCCGTCTTGCACACTATCAGCATTCACAAGCTTTTTATGACCTTTGCGACGAAGCAGGTCTTGTTCTCTGGGCAGAAATTCCGTATATTTCAAAGCATATGCCAAACGGATATGATAACACTGTAAGCCAGATGAAAGAGCTTGTGGCTCAGAACTATAACCACCCCTCAATTGTGGTATGGGGTCTTTCAAATGAAATCACAATCGGTGGTGCTGCTGACCCGGACCTTATCAGAAATCATAAGAAGCTTAACGAGCTCTGCCACGAAATGGACAGCACAAGACCCACCACAATTGCATCTGTTACCATGTGTCCAATTGATGCTGAATATGTCCACATCAGTGATGTTCTTTCCTATAATCACTACTTCGGCTGGTACGGCGGAACAACAGACATGAACGGTCCATGGTTTGATGAATTTCATAAAAAGTACCCCAACAAGGCAATCGGTATCAGTGAATACGGCTGCGAAGCTCTTGATTGGCATACATCAACTCCCACTCAGGGTGACTACACTGAGGAATATCAGGCATATTATCATGAGGAGCTTATCAAGCAGATTGCTGAAAGACCGTATCTCTGGGCAACTCATGTGTGGAATATGTTCGACTTTGCCGCAGATGCAAGAGCTGAGGGCGGCGAAAACGGTATGAACCATAAGGGCCTTGTCACCTTTGACAGAAAGTATAAGAAGGATTCCTTCTATGCATATAAGGCATGGCTCAATCCGGAGCCTATGGTACACATCTGTTCAAAGAGATATATTGACAGAGTAGAGGACACCACCAGGGTTACCGTTTATTCCAACTGTGATGAGGTTGAGCTTTTTGCAAACGGGGTGAGTGTAGGCAAACAGGCTAAGGGCAAATATCCGTTCTTCTATTTTGAAGTGAAGAACGAAGGCGAAACAACACTCACAGCCAAGGCAGGCAAGCTTGAGGATACTTCAACAATCCGAAAGGTTGAAACTCCTAATGAAGCTTACATCATGAAAGAAGAAGGCGATGTTATCAATTGGTTTGAAATTACAATGCCTGACGGTTATTTTTCAATCAATGATACAATCGGTGACATAATGTCTACCTTCAAGGGTAAAATGACTACTGTCAGAATTCTTCTTAAGGTTAAAAATGCCTTTGCAAGCGGCGACAAAAAGGACGGCAAAAAGGGTGGCGGACTTGAGGTTGCAGGCTTCCAACTCAGCATGGGCATGATTAAAAATATATATGGTATGGCAAAAGGCTTCACCGTTAAGCGTGTGTTCTCAATGCTTGGCGGCAAGTTCACAAAGGAACAGATTCTTGAAGTGAATGCAATGCTCAACAAGGTTAAAAAACCGAAGAAATAATTAAAAAAAGAGACGATTTCGTCTCTTTTTTTAATTATTTTATTTATTCTTCCTCGAACATATCCTTGGTCGTCCCTCTGTCAAAAATTTGGAAGAATAGATACTCTAAGCCAACAGGCGAATGTCATTGAGATCAAAATGCCTCTGACGCACATAAAAACCTTTTTTGTCTTGTTGCAGACAAAAAGTTTCAGTTCATCATCAGTCATTTTCAAAAGATATTGTAAAACAATGTAAGGCTTTACCTTTTGGTTGACCTGCTCAAGCATAATGTTGATAAGTTCGTTTCTTGAATAATTGTTTTCTCCTGCAAGTTTATCCAATGCAGAAAGTGTGTCCTCTTTAATACGAACAGTAATGCCCTTGTTACCATCTTCGCCACGCTTTTTAATCTTCAACATTTCATTGCTCATATCATTACACCTCTCACTTTGTAATTGATTATAGCTTGACAAGAAGAAGTGATATATATTATAATTTAGTTTTGGATATACTATCACTTATGTCTATATTGTAGAGGGATTAAAACAAAGAACAAACCTTGTGAAAATAGCGTATAGCTATTATCGCAAGTCATTTTTTGGAAAATAGAGGGATTTAAAATAGCGTAGTGCGATTGACATAGGCCGTTTTCGGAAGTATAATTCATAAGTGGGAAATGTAATCGTGTTTTCCCATTTAAAAGCATAAGCAAGTGGGATTGACTACGAAAAATGTGCAAAAAATAGGGAGAGAAAAAAATGAGTGTTGAAGTTATTATAATTATTGCGTTAATTGCAATTCTTATCAATTTGGCATTTGCTTCATTGATGAATTCAGTAGCAGTAAACAAAGGTTATGAAAATTCTCATGCTTTTGTGCTGGTATTCTTTTTTGGAGTGTTCGGAATGTTGTATGTTATTGCACTTCCAGATTTAAAGGCAAGACAACAGAGAGAAGATATTTTAACTGTGTTATTGTCTAAAGAGCAGGAGGGAGAAAACTAATGGCTGTTATCAAATGTCCTATTTGTGGAAAACAGATTACCGATAGAATGGAAAAATGTCCACATTGTAATGCTGTTTTAATTGAAAAGAAGCATGAAGAACCGATTACAAAAGAAGTGATTAAATCTTCTGCAAAAGACAGTATTCTTGGTGTTGTTGTTGCTCTTGTTTTAACTCTTGTAGTTGAGAAAGTGTGGAGTATTATTGCTTGTATTCAAGCAGAAAAATTTATGGGAATGGTAGCAGCAGAGGCAGTAAGTTATGCAGAGAGAGCATTTTACTCTAAGAATTTTGCAGTATTGATTGTTGGTGCAGTATTGTTTTGTGTGCTATCTATTCTTTTTAAACAGAAATCAGCAACACAATTTATAGGTGGTATCATTCTTACAGTATTATTCTGTGTTATTGGCTTTGTTATGCAAAGTAGTGCAATAATGAATAGTAATGTGCCAGCTGATGGGTTGGATTGGGCAAGGTCACTTTCGTTTGGCTTTGGATTTGCATTTCCAATGGTTTTGGGCTCTCTTTCAATTTCAAGTTATGAGAGAACTTTAAAAAAGAGTTTGTTAATGCAGGCGTTGTTGGGAGTTGTGTTTATAGTCGCTTCTGTTCTCATAGGAATTCTGATGCTTGTTGTATTTGGGATGGGTACAGGTGGATTGGCTTTGGGAAATCTTGCTGCTGCAATCATTATTTTAATTTTAGCAGTATTGACAAACAAAGGATTTCAGCAAGTAATTACATCTAATAAAATATCATAAAATAAACAGACAGCAGGGCTTTTGCTCTGTTGTCTGTTTTCTATTGCTCCAAAAGAGAAATGTACTTGTAAACTGTGGTTCTGCTCAAATCGCAAACTCTTGTTTGCTTTTGGTTTGGAAGTTGTAAAAAAGATGATAGATTGTTCATTATAACCTTGTTTCGTGTACAGACTTGAGAGTATAATATTTAATGTTATTTTTTTAGTTTGTCAATATATGCCGTAAAAGTGTACCTTTACGAACACGATAAAATCGCCCACATTTTATGTTCGTAAAATATAAAAACAATTTTACAGATATATTCGTAAAACGATTGACATTTACGAATAATTGTGGTGATATAAGAACATAAAGATAAAGGAGGACACAAGCAATGACACAAAGTAAAAAGGACACAGAAAGGGACACGAAAATAAAAAAAAGAGACAGCTTTCACTGCCTCTTTAAGATGTTAATATTATTCTTCTGCACTGAATTGGTCTTTACCTACCATACAAAGCTCACAAGCGAAGTCTTCAGGTAAATCTTCCCATTTTACGCCTGTTTCTTCTTCGTCATAGACCCAACCGCATACATCACATACATATTTCATAAGTCAATTACCTCCGTTTTTATTTTTTGTGGATTAACCGAAATATCTGTTAAGAAGACCTTCAAATGCCTTGCCGTGTCTTGCTTCGTCACGAGCCATTTCGTGAACGGTATCATGGATAGCATCAAGACCGTGTTCCTTTGCCATTTTTGCAAGGTCGAATTTACCCTGTGTTGCACCGTTTTCAGCAGCAACTCTCATTTCAAGGTTTTTCTTTGTGCTTGCTGTCACAACTTCACCAAGAAGCTCTGCAAACTTTGCTGCGTGCTCTGCTTCTTCATAAGCTGCCTTTTCCCAATAAAGACCGATTTCGGGATAGCCTTCTCTGTGAGCAACACGAGCCATTGCAAGATACATACCAACCTCTGAGCATTCGCCGTTAAAGTTATCACGAAGACCCATAACGATTTCTTCGGGTACATTTGCTTCCTTGCCGACACCAAGGATATGCTCTGCAGCCCAGACCATGCCTGCGCCTTCTTCTCTTTCCTTCATCTTAGCTTTGCAGATGGGGCAGTTGTCAATCTTTTCGTCGCTTTCGTAACCGCATACGGGGCAATAATACTTTTTCATTGTTGTTTCCTCCAGTTAATTTAAAAAATTTTTTTTTACAATACTTTGCAGTCGGGACAGATACCGAAGAACATAAGCGAATGGCTTGTTATCGTGCCTCCGAAATCCTTTGTCAGGTTGTTGACATCTGTGCCGTCCCTGAGCTCTAAATCAAGAACACGCTTACAATCCCTGCAGGTGAAATGATAATGCTCATGGGTGTGACCGTCAAACCTGTCACTGTCATCGGTGGTGATTTTAAGAATCAACCCTTCACTTTCAAGAAGCTTCAGATTGCGATAGACCGTTGCGAGGCTTATTGAGGGCATTTCTTTTTTTAAGGACAGGTAAACATCCTCGGCCGTCGGGTGGTCATATCTTTCGCTTAAGTTCCGGAGCACTGCATCACGCTGCTTTGAATTTCGCAGAGCTGACATTAGCATCACTCCGTTCTTGTCTTATTGATAACGATTATCATTATCATGGCTTTATTATAGCGAAGGAAAAGCTGAATGTCAATAGTTTTCTGAAAATTTTTTTGAATTTTTTTCGGAAATATCCGGCAAGAAGGGAGAAGGACAATTTCAACCGACATAAACGGATATAACAGGGACACACTCCCTAAGAAAGTGTGCCTCATATGAATGGCTTTTATAATATATTTCTGACTTCTTTTATATCACGGATTATGTAAGCTGTTTCATAACCCTCTGTGAGCTCTGCGCCGAACATATTCAGCCATGCACTGTCAAGCTCAGCGTTCATTGCGCCCCTGATGTCCGACGTAAGCGAGTCACCGACAAGCAAAATTCTGCTCTTGTCCTTTTCCGGAATTTCCTTTAGCACATAATCAAAGAATTCTTTTTTAGGCTTTGGGAAGCCAACTGCATCTGAAACATAAATTTTGCTGAAGAAGGGGAGAAGACCGCTTTTTTTGAGTCTTTTTGCCTGAGTTGCAGCAACTCCGTTTGTCACAATATAAAGGTCGTAGCCATCATTTTTCAGCTCCTCACAGAGCTCTTTGGCACCTTCAAGAGTGTTTCCGCCTTCGCCAAGAAGGTGAAGATATCTCTCATTGACTTCAAAGGAGTCAACATCTGTTGTAAAGCCTATGGCATCAAAAAAGAGCTTGTAACGGATTCTTTTTAATTCGGGCTTTGTGATTTCACCCTTTTCAAGCTGTTTCCATAGCCCTTTGTTGATGTTTACATAAGTGCTGATGTTTTCTTCGTTTACGGGAACACCATATTCGGTCATGGTCTTTATGAGAGCCTGCCGTTCATCAAGGTCAAAATTTAAAAGGGTATTATCTGCATCGAAGAGTATTGTTGAATATTTTCTGTCCATAATTTATATATCGTAAGTTGGCGGGAGTCGAACACGATATGTCTCAAATGTCCGATTTCACACGCCTTTGAAATTTTTTCTCCTTGCAATACGCAAGTATTCCTTCGTCGAAGAAAATCTCAAATGCATATAAACTCGAACATTTGAGATTTTTCAAAGTTTAAT
>JAFUQS010000055.1 GCA_017472225.1 Clostridia bacterium
CTTAGGGAAGTGACCCCAAATGCAGACAACAAAAGCTGTTTTTATATTGTTGATGCTGTTGGTGTTACAGAATCTGATAAAACTATACCTCAGCCCGGTAAGGGTGGCGAAGGGGGAAATCCCAAGCCTTTACGTTTAGATCAACTTCTCGAGCACCTGTCCCACGGTGAAGTTTCGGATGATAATCTTGCTTTACTTCGTGATTATTGTGCCACCATTCAAAAGCGCTATGAATTCCATCCGCTTTTTGAAAGGCATTTGAATATGTTCATTTCGGATTACGGCTTCTCGCCGAGAGAACTGGCTAACAATATCAATCAAGCTCTTGCTAAAAATACGTTGCCTCCCTATACCGATATTTCAGACGATAATACAGCTCGAAAAAACTTGATTTTATGCTTAATGGGAAATCTTCAGGCACGAAAGAAGTTGCTTGAGCTCCAGCGGGGCTATTATGCCGTAACGCCGGAAAAAGAAGACAAGGTTATTTATAAAGGCTTTTCAAAAGAAACCGCAAAAAGTTTTATTGCGAACTTCGAGCAGTATTTGAATGACAATGCCGATAAAATTGAAGCTCTCAGAATTATCTATAATTCCGAAGATACCGTTATCACTTATTCAATGCTTACGGAGTTGCAGGATAAACTAATTGCTGAAAACGGACAGTTTACGCCATATTACATTTGGAAAAACTATAAAATCCTTGATGTCGATGGAAATGTTGAAGAGCTTGATATTAAGCAAAATATCAAGGCTTTGACACACCTTATTCAGCTTGTGCGGTATGCTTATCACAAAAACGATCAGCTTGTCAGCCTTATTAAAGGTTATTCGCAAAGGTTCAGCCTTTATTGTGGACAGGCCCAGCGTGAATTGACCGAAGAACAAAGAGAAATTATGAAGCAAATTGCGGATTACATCGTAGAGGAAGGCTCAATCAGCACCAAAGAGCTGAATTCGTTTGATACAGACCTGTGGCGCAAAGCAATGAAGAGCTTCGGTGCACCAGCTCTTGCACAGGAGATCATTACACTTTCAAAATTCATATTAAAGGCGGCATAAAATTATGGCAGATATTCAAAAAAGTGAAGCAACGTTAGTTAAAAAGGTATGGGACATTGCAAATGTTCTTGCCGCCGCTGGCGTTGGATTTACTGACTATATCACGCAACTTACATATATTCTTTTTCTCAAAATGGATGCTGAAAAAGAGGAATTAGGTCTTGGAAGCTCCATACCCGAAGGTTACAAATGGAAAGATATTGTTGAGTTGAATGGTGATGACCTTATCGATAAATATGAGGATGTTTTGAAGGAGCTTTC
Organism: Clostridia bacterium; assembly: GCA_017472225.1. Classification (GTDB taxonomy): domain Bacteria; phylum Bacillota; class Clostridia; order Oscillospirales; family Acutalibacteraceae; genus UBA6857. The sequence goes on from JAFUQS010000055.1 coordinate 1,324, forward strand.
AAAAGATGACGGTCTGATCGGAACGATTTTCACGAAGGCTTCAAACAAAATCAACAGCCCTGTTCATCTTGCCAAAGTGGTGCAGATGGTTGGCAACGAGAATTGGTATATGATGGAGGGTGATTTCAAGGGCGCAATCTATGAGTCTATCCTCGAAAAGAACGGCCAGGATAAAAAGAGTGGCGCAGGACAGTATTTTACACCTCGTGCTCTTATCAAGGCCATGGTCGAAGTGACTGATCCTAAGATCACAGAAACGGTTGCAGATCCTGCCTGTGGTACGGGTGGCTTCCTCCTTGCGGCATATGAACACATGAAGCCTCAGAGCAGGGAAATCACAAAGCAA
>JAFUQS010000056.1 GCA_017472225.1 Clostridia bacterium
CAAACCTTATGGGGTACAGTGTATGCACCGCACTGCTTGCATCTTACAAGTGTCGGAGCGTCGAGCTTCCACACATTTGAACGTCTCTTATCTCTTCTTGCCTTTGATACTCTTCTCTTTGGTACTGCCATCTTCCAGCACCTCCTTATAATGATAATTAAAAAAGTTAACAGTTTAATCTCCCAGCAAATCCAAAAGTGCCTCAAACCGAGGGTCAATTTCCTTTTTGCAGCTGCAGGGACCTTCATTTAAATTGGCACCACACTGAGGGCATACACCCTTGCAATCCTCTTTGCACAGAAGCTTGCCCGGAAGTGCAAGATAAATGTCTTCCAAAGTGAGCTGTTCAATGTCAAGCTTCATGTCCTCAATAAGAATGTAATCATCATTCTCTTCATCATTGAGTTCAGACACAAGACCATGCTGCATGGGAACCTCAAAGCTCAACACAGCTTTCTCGGCACACCTGTCACAAACAATATCCATTGTGAAGGTTATCGTTGCGCTGACTGTGACAAGACCCGCAGTATTCCTGATTTCACCCTTGAGCTTCACAGGTGTTGTGAATGGAAACACACCGCTTATCTCTTCTTTGGAATAATCAAAATCATAATTGACGGGAATACTGTCAATTCCGCCGTTAAACAAGCTTTCAAGTTCAATAAACATAACTCACCTCATATTAACGAATAACATTATATAGATGTCCGCCCGATTTGTCAATAATAAAATAAAAATTAGTTAAAAATTTTATGGAATTATCCGTTTTTATTTCGGAAAATGCGGGTTTATTTTTTTGTTTTGGAAGTTATTGCCGATGAATAATAGCCGTAATATCTTACTCCCCCACTGTTTCTTATTGCACGGATTTTGAACTTATAGCTTGTGTTTCTTTTAAGCGATTTGACCTTGAATGAGGTTGAAGTTGAATTTGCAACATGAACATACTTGCCCTTTGCGGGATCATACTGATAAATTCGATAGGTTGTTGCATTTTCAACCTTTTGCCACTTAAGGGTTATGGAGTTTTTGGTCCGTGCGCTCACACTGAAGGACTTTGTTTTTCTGAGCTTAGTGTTAAAGCTGAAAACTTCAGAACGACTTCCCTGTGTATACACCTTGCCATCCTTCATAACATACGGAATAACATAATATTTATCCGTTGTGCCCGGTGTGAGATTTTTAACCGAAACGCTTAATTTCGAAGTTGTTGCAATAAGCTTATACTTTTTGGTTGAGCTGTTATATTTATACACCTTATATCTGTTTACAGATTCACTCGACGCTGACCACTTGAGGGTATATGACACAGCAGTCTGATTTGAAATTGACAGCTTTTCTATGGTTTTTGCCTTGGTTACAAAGGAGTATGTTGCCCGGTCACCCTTCTGCGCACCGGTTGTAGCTTTGATATATGCCCTTATTCTCACCTTCTGACCTGTGGCATCCTTAAGTCCTGTCAAGGTGTACTTGTTTGTTGTTACATTTGCTTTATGCCTGTATTTTCCGTTTTCATAAAGATAAACGGTATAGTAATCTGCATTTTTTACCTTGTTCCATTTGAGAGTTACCTTATCGGAATAAACAGTTGACCTGACATTGACAAGTGCTCCCGGCTTTGTTGCAACTGAGAATTCCTCAGCAGAGGTGCTTTCTTTTATAACATTGCCTGAAACACGTGTTGCCGTGAGCTTATATACGGTTTTCGCTGACGGTTCCAGATTTTTGAGCGTGTACTCTGTGCCTTTTATATCTGCCACCTTTTCAAATTCATTTCCTTTTTTTCGATACAAGGTGTAATACGATGCATTTCTGACCTCATCCCAGAAAACAGTGTATGAATTTCCGGTGACATTACCCGCCTTAATACCCTTGACCGCAGGCATCTCAAACTCAAAAGCCACTTCAAGCTCATCAGAATATTCAGAATATGAAATTATATTGTCATACTGAACATATGCCCTTACTTTAAACAGAGCTCTGTCGGCATACTCTTCCGGAACATTGAAGCTGACGGTATCGGAATAAGCGTCTCCGATTTTAGTATATTTACCAGCGGAATTATCATAAGCATAAATCTCATATCCGTTGACATTCTGCACGGCATTCCATGTAAGCTTCAGTCCCTGCTCAGCAGAATAATTGAAGGATAAGCCCGAAACCTTTGCGGGATTGGTTACGACACTGCAGCCCTGCATTGCGCTGTTGATATAACCGTATTTATACACATAGCGGGCATAGACCTTATAGTGATTTCCGCTTTCCAGGTTTGTGAAGGTATATTTATTAGCCGTTTTACTTGCAACCTTAACAGAGCCGTTTTTGGTATTCACAAGAAAATAGCCGTATCTTTTTGCAGACTCATTTTTTGTAAGACTTACGGTAACACTGTCCGATCCCGCCGTAACCTTCATACCCTTTACTGCATAATCGGTTTGTGACACGGTATATTTAGCCTTGTCATAACCACCTGTTGAGGTGTAAGAGGTAATATAAACTGTTCCGTTTTTAAGGAATTTCACCGTATCACCGTCAGTTACGGTACAGTATCTGTAATCTGATGATACAAGACCGCCGTAAAGACTGTTATTAGTTTTGAAAAACTGCATTTCAAAGGAGCCAACGGGAACATAGGTGGTGGTTGTGATATCCACAAAATCCGCATCAATATATCCCTGATAGGTTACGGAATCAACGGTAATGCTCACCTTATACCATATGGGACAGGCAAGGATATTGAGGTAATATTCTGAATCGGTGAAATTTTTTGAAAGAATTTTCACTTCAGCTCCGCTTGAAACAGCAACAGACGAGCCTGATGAAGCTTTAACATCAGCATAGCTTTTTGCAGGACCTGTTTTGAGTGCGGCTCTTGTTGAATTGACAGTTCCGTACTGAAGCCTTGTGTCCGTAAGCTTAACAGTACCCGAAGCATTATCCTGTCCACTCATGTTTTCATAAACGGGAATGGAAAAGGTTATGCTGCCGCCGAGCATACCGAGAGAAGCATATGAGGCATAAGTTGAATATCCCTGAGAAAGAGCACCGGTAAGATTCGTCATATACTGATGACTGTAAAGCTTATAATATCCGTCAGGATTTACATTAAAGCGCTGAAGATATCCTGTATACTGCCCTTTTGCAATGTATTCCTCAGCAAGGAACTGAGCACCACCCATAATTGATTTGCGTGGTGTGTTCCAAGGGCGACCATAGGTTGTTTTGTTGGTTTCTCCGCCCTTTGCCCACAGAAGACCTCTGGCAATTGCACCCGAGCCATCGGTAGCCCCGATATTATAGAAGTTATATATACCGGGATAAGTCGGATGGTCTCCGTAAATGCTGTAAGAACCGTCAGACCCAAGCTCGTTGAGAATTTTTGAAGCAAGATAGCAAGGATTGATATTGTAGGTTCTGCCAGCATCATAAATTACATCGGCATAGGTTTCATCGGTTTTCACCGTTGTAAGCTCCTGTGTTTTTTCGTTATAGCTCAGATATTCGATTTTTGCATTTGACATGAAGGAGCCCTTGAGAATTTTTTCAATCATCTCAATGGAATAATTTTCGTTGAATTCGAGAACCTCAAACTGAAAAATACCATCCTCAGTGAGAAAGTTTCTCGGGTCAAGAAAATATTCAACAGCAAAACGGTTAGCCTGAACAAAGCCACCGTCCTTATAATCAAAAGCACCTGTTTCCGGGTTATAATCCCCACTGTCATGACTTTTCCAGATTTTACTTGAAGCAGAGGCTGAAACAAGAGATTTTTCGCCATATTCACCCTGCACGACCTCATTCCAATCAAGTCCTGTCATAAAGGGAACGAACTCCCATTCGGGATATTTTTCATGAAGCTCCGTAAGATAAGGCTTATAGCTTTCAGGAAAAGCAGCAATGCTCTTTTCAAATTCATCATCTGCGGCATAAGTGAAAAGAGATAGAACAGCAGTCATTACGAAAATGAGAAAAACTACAGCACCGATTTTTTTCATTTTTTTAGCTTTACCTTTCATATTCTTTCACATCCTGACAAGTTAAAAATCTTTATTTTAAAAATGAAGCTCCACCGAGAATATCGAGGATATTTCTTTTTTCCGGCTCATTTTCCTTTTTCACGGTTGCTTCTTCAACAGCTTCCGTGCTGCAGCAAAAGGAATCGGTAGCCTTGAGAATTGAAGAAACCTTATCCGTAACTTCTTCAGCTTCAACAGCTATTTCTTCGTATTCCTCAACTGCTTTTTCCTCAACAGAATCCTCGGTATCAACAGCAATTTCCCCGGCAACTGTCTTTTTTTCAATTACCACCGACACGGCATTTTCGGAAACTCTGTCCATAAAATCGCAAAGACTTTTGCAAAGCTCATCAGCGACCATACGAAGCTTCTGAGTTGCTTCATTGATATCACTCACGGGGTTCATTTCCGGCTCTGCAGCTTCTTCATTGACAACTATTTCTTCAATTTCAGGTGTATCCATTGCTTCACAGATTGTTTCAAGCTCCCTGATTTTTTCATTGAGCTGAGATACCGTCTGATCAACTTCCTTTTTATAATCGAAAAATTCATTTTTCATTTTTTCAATGTAGCTGATTACATCTTCTCTGTTGAAGCCGCCGAAGGCTGCTCTGCGGAACTTATTATAATTATTTTCCATGTTTTTACTGCCCCTTTTTTATACAAACTTTTACATAATAATTCTAACATAAAACACTCTCTGATTGCAACCTTATTGCAAAAAATAATGATTTTGGTATATAATAGCAGAAAAGGAAGTGAGAAGATGAATCTGCTTGACCCGAAAGCCGCCTTCGTGATTGAAAGGCTTAATCATGCCGGGTACGAAGCCTACCTTGTGGGCGGTGCCGTGCGTGACCTCATTATGAACAAAGAGCCGAAGGACACTGACATTACAACAAGTGCCCTGCCCCACGAAACCAAAAAGGTGTTTGAAGATTATCCGATTATTGAAACCGGACTCAAGCACGGAACGGTGACTTTGCTTTTAAATCACACGCCAATTGAAATTACAACCTTCCGCATTGAAACAGGATACAGCGACGGCAGACATCCTGATAAGGTAGATTTTACCAAAGATATCACAAAAGACCTTTCCCGCCGTGATTTCACGATGAACAGCATAGCATATAATCCCGTAACGGGTTTTGTTGACCCGTTCAACGGAAAAGATGACATAAAAAACGGTATTATCCGTTGTGTCGGCACACCGAAGGAACGCTTCACAGAGGATTCACTCAGAGTACTGAGAGCCATCCGCTTTGCTTCTTCTTCAGGATTCAGTATTGACGGGGAAACAGAAAGAGCCATGACAGAATGTAAGCATTTGCTCAGCAACATTTCCATGGAAAGGGTTTATTCTGAAATTGTAAAGCTCCTTTGTGGAAGAAATGTGAAACAGGTCCTTTTGAAATATTCCGGAATCATTTCCGTTGTAATTCCCGAAATCAGCAGAATGGCAGGATTTGACCAGCATAATTTTCATCATAAATACGACCTTTTGGAGCACACGGCAACAGTCACCGAAAGCATTGAACCTGTCCCTCACCTGAGACTTGCCGCTTTTTTGCATGATGTTGCCAAGCCACGGTGCATGAGCTTCGACGATGACGGTGTAGGACATTTTTACGGACATCCTGCATTGGGAGCAAAAATCGCCGACGAGATTCTGCAAAAGCTTAAATGCGACAACGAAACAAGAGAAAAGGTTGTAAAGCTTATCAAGCTTCACGATAATCCGATTGAGGAAAATGAAAGAATCATCAAGCGTAAGCTCAGAAGCATCGGGAAAGACCTGCTTTATGATCTGATTGCACTTCAGAAGGCTGACACAATGGGACTTGCAGATGAGTTTCAATGCCGTCATGAGCACTTCAGAATCCTCACCGAAATGACGGAAAGAATTTTGGAAGAAGAACAGTGCTTTTCCCTTAAGGCACTTGCAGTTAACGGACACGATATGATAGAATGCGGCTTCAAGGGAAAAGAAATAGGTGAAAAGCTGAATTGGCTTCTTGAAGCAGTTATTGACGGAAAAATTGAGAATGAGAAAGACGCTCTTATCGAGCAATTGAAAAAAGACCGGTAAAAAAGCAAGAGCACCTGAACGAATGTATCGTTCAGGTGTTGTTGCGTAAAATCAAACCTCGATTTTTTGAATCCTAATCACACAATGCTTCCGTTTCAGTTTTCTTTTTGCTTCTCATATTCTGCATATAGCTTATCGAATTCTTGAATAGAAACGTTTTTAAACTGCACATCACTATCTATTTTATGGAAAAGCTTATATCTTTCGCTCCAAAGCTCATCGGTAAGATAACTTACCCAAAGGTAATATTTATTGGGCAGGTCACAAACAACAACGGTCTTTTTTCCTTGTTCGAGCTGATACTGAACGAACTCATTTCGTTTTTGATCGTAAACATGAACAGGATGGAATATACCGATATAAAAATACAGTTGCACAAGAACAACAACTACCAAGCCATAGAATGCAGCTTTATAATTAAAACTGTTGATTTTAATATCTCTTGTAACATATCCGAAAAGAGCAACCGCAAACATCATTGTAAACAGATACGAAACAAAAAAACAGCGGGGTCCAATCGGATTAACAACCAGAAGTGGTGCCACAACAACAGGCACACAACAAGCAGGCAACATAATTCTGAATTTGTAGCCCTTTTCAATACATAAAACTGAAATAATTACCAATGTAACAATGAATATCAACGCAAGTTTGTTCTGATATTTATCCTCCAACATATAACCGAAGGAATAACCGACAACCTCATTATGATTAAAATAATCCGTAAGGAAAATTAAAGCCGCACATATAACATTAGTCGTTGCGGAAATTACCGATACTGCATTTTTAACTTTGTTGTCGGAATTTTTCACAAATCTTACAGTTAAAGCAACTAAGAGAACCGAAATAACTATACACAACAAGCAATTTGAAATCACTGTATTTTCCATAATGGAATGGAAATGTTCTTCAATCATAAGCATTGTATCTTCTGCAGTGCTCGCAGTGGTTCTGTAACCATCAGCCCCTTTGGCAATATTTCTGTATGACGAATTGGAGAACATTATCAGTGCGCCTGAAACAGAACCTATAAAAAAGCTTACATGTGCCGGATATACTTTTCTAAATTTGATACCTGTATAAAAAATCACTGCAACACCCAAGCAAATATTAAACAGTGTAATATTTTCAATGAACAACGCACCGCAGACGCCCATAAGAAATGTTACCGGAAACAAGAATTTATGATACTCGGGCGCTCTTTTGTAAGTTATATTCTTCACAATTATAAGATATCCTGCACTTATAATGGCAGAAGGTACATAGTTTGAAAATCCCGCAGTCCAGACTACCGATTGCAAAAACATATATCTGGGCATTGAAAAAAACAAAGCAAGAGCCATAAGCAGTGCCGTGTTTTTCTTAAAAGGAGTAAATTTATAGCATATATAACAAGCAAGATAATAAGAAACAGCCATAACTACAGAATCAAGCAGTTTGCTCCTTGTAACAGCCAACACGAGAAGATTACCAAGATATCTGCCATTATATGCATCAAAAAAGGTTTTTAGTCTGTCAATTCCCATCTGACTTCCCCAAGCCCAATCATCACCGGTATACGGAAAAAAATAAGCAAGGACAGCAAAGGAAACAAGAGCTATAACACTGATAGCATAAAATACATATCCGGATTTTTGTTTTTCCTTCAACACAAGCTTCACCCTCCGAAAGTTACAAAATATTTAGTAAAAATTTTTTTCTGAGACCAAGACAATATAGCAGATTTCATAATTTTTGTCAATGGCTGAACCGCATTGACAAAAAACAGACACGAAAGGCGGCACTTCGCAAAGAAGTGCCACCCGATATGATTTTTCGCAAAATTATTTACCCGATAACATAAACCTTTACGCCATGCTTCGGTACGGAAGTGATAATTTCACTTGCATTTTCCATGCATTTATCTTCCCACACATCGCACACATCATAGCCGTCCTTCTTAGGAAGGTTAAGATAGCCGAGATTGGTCAGGTCCTTAAGCTCAAGCTTTGCACTCTTTTCTGAGCCGGCCTTATTCAAAATGCAGACTGCAACCTTTGAATTTTCCAAAGGCTTTACAAGAATATCAACAAGACCTGTCTTTATTCTTCTGCACTGAACACCAAGAATATCCTGATTGATTGCAATCATTTTTTTGTTTGTGAGAATCTGATAAACCTTGCTTTCGGTGTCAATTGTGCCGTCTGCCTTGATGAACTTTCTTACATCGTTACCGAGAATAAGCGGTGCGTTCATCATACACCAGAGGCTGAAATGACTCTTATTTTCTTCATAGGTAAGATTGCCGTTACCCACTTCGAGCATATCCGGGTCATTCCATGCACCAACCGAAGCATATTTTGCAAGCTTGACATTATGCTCATAAATACCCACAACCGATGCCCATACAGCCTGGATATCGGGAGTTGTTCTCCAGAGATTACCTGCCTCAGCACCCCACTTCCACGGGCGGTTATAACCCCATTCGCAAAGTGAGAATACAATAGGCTTTTCAGGCACACCGTTTTCTTCGGCATATTTTTTTGTGGCCCTTTTAAGCTCTCTGCCCATCAGCTTATACTGAATTGCGGCGCTATCCATTCTTGAGCCTACGGGGTTTGAAAACTCAACTGTGTTTATGCCCTCCTGAAGATAAATATTCGTCTGCAGTTTTCCTTCGGGAGTCCAGTTCTTTCTGCTCACACAATAGATATGGTATTCCTCATGACCGTTGACAACAGCCATGATAAACTTTTCTTTTCTTGCATCTTTTCTGATATCAATGTTGAGAATATACTCCCCTGCCTCGGGAGCTTCAACCTCAACGGTAAAGCTGCCGTTTCTTGCATCAAGTCCGTCAACATAATTTCCGGGGTCAACCTTTTCATCGGGTACAACCCTTGCAAGACCTTTAAGCTTCATTTCCGCAGATGTGAAGTAAGCAAAAGGTTCACCTGCACCTTCCTTTGCAAAGGATACGGCAATAACTCTCGGAGCGAGTGAAGGAATGGGAACATTGTGACAGAAGTCATATTTGAAATATTCTATTCCCCATGAAGCAAAGGTTTCAGCATCTGTTCTTTCATGCAAAAGGCTTGCGGGATAATCCTCACAGGTGTGAGTGCCGTTTGATGAATAAATACCAAGCTTGATACCACGTTCATTGACATATTCGGAAAGAGCCTTGATTCCGTTCGGGAATGTAATTTTATCGCATTGAAGTCTGCCGTCAGCATCACGGGTTGAGCTCTGCCAGCAGTCATCAATATTTACATAGGTATAGCCTGCCTCAGCAAGGCCGCTGTTTTTCATTGCATCTGCAATTTCCTTGATGAGATTTTCATTGATTTTGTGACGGAAAAGATTCCAGCTTGACCAACCCATGGGCGGAGTGAGGGCAACACCGTTGTTGTACCCTCTTTCGGCACACTGAGTGAGTCTCAGCTTACCCACTGCCTTTTTTACAGAGCAAATGGGACAATATGTTTTCTCGCTGATTTTCTTTGCAGCAATACCTGCCCCTGCCGTGGCACCGGCAGCCGCAACGGTTACGATGGCTTTTTTTAAATTCATAATAATTCTCCTTTATATTAAATTAAAGCTTTTCATAATAAATACCGTGATAAACATACTGAACATTGAAAATGCACTTGTCCAGACAACGAACTGACTTGCGAGCTGTTCATCTCCACCGATTTCACCCACCATAACTGCACTTGAAACTGCAATGGGAGTTGCAAAAAGAGATATAAGCGCAGGATATTCCGCCGAGGTCACATTAAGAATCGGTGTGTATTCAGAAAGAATAAACGCAAGACCTATACCAAGCACAGGTGCCATAACAAGGCGCATGAATGTACCGGCAAAAATTTGTTTTTTGAGCGCTCCGACAGCCTTGAAGTCAAACCTTGCACCAAGAACAACAAGAGCCAACGGTGAAGCACCCTTTGAAAGAATTGAAAGAGCTGAATACAAAAAGGGTAAATCCCTTTCAATGCTGAAAACAACCTCTCCCGCCGGATTAAGCGGCAGCATATTGCGGACAGCTACAACGGCAACACCAAGGAAAACACCGATAATTAACGGATTCTTTGCCGTCTTTTTCAACGTTTCCTTAATTTCGCCCTTATGCTCCGTGTGGCTGTAATGAGAAAGAATTATAACAGCAAGAGTGTTGAAAAGAGGGATTGAAAAAGCGGAAAGCACGGAAGCGAAAGCCACCCCCTGTGCGCCGCCGAGAGTTTCAGCAAGCGGTATGCCTATTATAGCATAATTGGAACGGAAAACACATTGAGTAATGACGGGAATCTGGTCACGCCTTCTGAAAAAAATTTTCGCAACAACAAAGCCTGAAAAACAGATAAGCAGAATTGCAAAAAGGCAATAAAGCACTACTCTCCAATTAACATTGCCGAGGGAGTCAATTTCATAAACATTCATGAACAGAAGCACCGGCAAAAACAGCTTGAATACAAGAGCGTTCGCCTTTTTGAAAAATGCATCATCAGCAAAATGCAGTCTGTTTAAAATATAGCCTGTGAGCATAAGAAGCAGTATTGGCATAACTGCGTTAAAAGAGAAACTGAATATCTCTGCCATTTGTTATCTCCTGAAAATATCAATATCCGTAATCTATAACCTTTTTAATTTCCGAAACGAGTGTTTCGGCTGCAAGAGCGTTGGAATCGGCTCCGGGATGACCGTCAATTACAATTTCATTTTCGCCCATTTTAAAATCGAGGGTCAGGGCTTTGATTCTGTAATCAGACTCACTTATTCTGAACTCCTCTGCCGCCTGTTCAATAAGCGGATAAAGAGAATTATTCATATCCCCCAAAACACAGAAAATATATGCTTCGGGATATCGTCTTCTGACTGAAATAATGAAATCAAGGTAGCTTTCCTTGAATCTCAGACAACGCTCACGGGTAAAGCAGTAAGAAGCATCATTTGTGCCAAGGTTAATAACAACAAAATCAGCCGTAAAATCAGAAAAATCCCAAAGGGCTTTTCCGCCGTTATGATAAAGAGCAGATTTATCGTAATACTTACCTACTCTGCCTTCAATATTTATCGTTCCGTCACCGGTATAGCCCGAAAGCATACCATAGCCCGAAAAGGCAACAACACTGTAGTCTGCATCAAGACTCTGAGCTGTGAGATAAGCATATGTCTTTGTGAAGTTTTCTGTATGAGTGGAAAATTCGCCCACAGCACCTGCATCTATACCATATCCGCAAGTGATTGAATCACCGATAAATTCAATTTTTATTTCCTTTTCTGCAGTGGGTTCAATATCACCCGTGCAAAATGCACCAATATCACCGATATAAAAGCCTGAGCATTTAGCTTCGGAAAGTTTTACAAGCCTGATAACTGCTCCATTTTCAAAATCATTGATATCGATATGATACTTTTTCTTTTCAAAGCTCACTGTGTCATCAATTATCAATTCATTGTTTTTATAAATCGCAAAACGGGCATGGGAATTCCGGCTCTGCTCTTGTACTCCATCCCCGATAACGGTAATATAGGCATAACTTCCCTTGCAAAAAAACTCAATTCCGCTTCCCGACATTGAAATGTATCTTTTTTCGTCGCTGTAATGAGTTCTGCCGATTGGTTTTACAAATTCATCCGAGGGGGCAAATCTTTTGAATGAGCTTTTCACAAATTCCACAATCACGGGGCCCTCCTTACTTTTATCCAAAGAAGAAAAATGAACAACACCACCGACGGCAGTTGCCGCAACAACAAGAATAATCAGGGCAAGTAATATCTTCTTTACCACCTATTCCACCTCTTTTGGGTAGTATGTGACGATTATAATACAAGATGAACTTTAAGTCAAATAAAAAATTGAAAAGTACCAAGGTACAAATGTCCGTCAACTGAGCTGCATAAAAAACGAGCTGTAAAAAACGAATTTTACAGCTCATTAAAATATTTATCTTTCAAAAACAACTGTAACAATGCTGTTCTCAGGAACAGTTACTGTTTCAATGCCTGAGCCCTCGTCAGTAAGCTCAAGATTGTGTGTTTCATCTGTTGTGTAAACTGACATATCGTAGCCTAACATACAGTAAGTAAATTTCTTTTCAGCACCTTCATTTACGATTACTGCAACATAATCACCTTCGGGAGTTCTGTAGGCGGAGACATTCATGTTGTTATCGATGATGTAATGGTCATAAACCTCACCGTCAACCTCATCATCCCACCATGCTTCTTCTGCAGTGATGTCTGCAATGCTTATGCCGAAATCAACCATATGGCTTCCCGCAGGAATAAACTTTGAGAAGTGTGCCATTGCATAGTATCTCTTACCGATGATATATTCGGAGCAATCATCGTTTGCACCGATCATACTGTCGGCATTTTCAAGTCCGCCGTTAACGGCAACCCATGAGGACCAGCTGTTAACACCTGTGAAGGCAACATCCTCACTGATGGTACGAGCCATGATGATAGCTGCCTGAAGGTCATCCATCTTATGCTCATTGGGAAGCTCACACCACTCGCTCATTTCAAGCTCAACATCGGGATAGTTGGTTTCCATATATTCGCCGTATGCCTTTTTATACAGCCAATCATTTGTCCAATAGCTGTGATATGAATATGTGCCGAGAACATCCTTGATATCATCATTTGCACAAATTGCATCAGCATAATTCATTGTGTCGTCGCTTACATTACCGCTTTCGGTGAGTGAAAGCTTCACATCAAGGTTTCTTTCCTTTATTTCTGCGGCAAAAGCTTCACCGACCTCAATAATATCTTCAAGCTCATAGTGACAGCCTTCCTGGCCTACCCAGCCACCGCCCCAGCTCCACTGAGGCTCATTGATGGGGCTGATATACTTGACGGGAACACCCTTAGAAATAAAGTACTCAGCGATATCACACATATATTCGGCAAAATCATCTGCACAGCCTTCCTTAAGGTTACAGGTGCTATCCTGATAACTGCCTGCTGCTGAGCCTGACTCTGTCATTGAATAATGAGGAGAGTTTGCAAAAAGAACAACTGTGTCGATACAGCCGTAGCCGAGAGAGAGCTCAAGCATTCTCTGTGCTGCTGCATCCTTTGTCCAGTCATATTCATATTCTCCCGATTCTTCATTATAAACAAGGAAGCTTTCAGTGGCTCTCCACTCGTTACCCCAGAGTCTTGTATCCGGGTTATCCTTTTCACCGCCACCGACATTATAACGATATACATTAAGGCCGAGACCTTCTTCAGAATAAAGAAGCTTTGCATATTCCTCTGCATTTTCATTGTCGCCGGCAATCTGTGCCCACCAGGCTGCAGAAGTACCCCAGCCGGTGATTTCCTGCTTTTCGCCGATAAGGTCAAATTTCATGAATATATTATCAGCCTCAGCACCGAACCAGCCCGCAATTGTTGTCATAACAAAAATGAAAACGGAAATCCGGTAAATTACTTTTTGTAAAAATGTATTTCTTGTCATAAATTCCTCTCCTTTTTAATTTTTGGGAATATTATTCATGTCATTTTATCATAATTTTAAATGAAAGGTCAACTGTTTTTGAATTTATTTATGTAAATTCTAAAAAAATTTAATATAATATTTAATATACTTTAGATTATTGATTTTATAATAGCATAGTGCTATAATTAGTAAAAATATGCAAATAAAGGATGAAATGAAGAATGGCAAGACCGCTTGTAATCACTCACAGAGGTGCCAACAAATATGCACCGCAGAACACTATCCCCGCCTTTAAAAAAGCTGTTGAAATCGGTACCGACGGATTTGAAACCGATGTTCACATCACAAAGGACGGTAAAATTGCAATTTGCCACAATTACACAATTGATGAAACCTCAACAGGTAAGGGCAACATTGCAGACATGACCCTTGCTCAGCTTAAAAAATTCGATTTCGGTTCATATTTCAGCAAGAATTTTGAAGGAACTGAAATTCCCACAATTGATGAATTCCTTTCATATGTTGAAACCACCGACATCAGTGTTCTCAACATTGAAATCAAATCTCCGAAGCAGAACGAAACGGGAATTGTGAAAAAAACCATTGAAGCTGTTAAGGAACACGGACTTTTTGACAGACTTCTTATTTCATCGTTTGATCCCGAGCTTCTTCTGGAAGCAAAGATGATTGACATCAAATGTAAAACAGGCTTCCTTTATTCCCCCACAAGCCCCACAACAAGAAAAATGTTCTGGAAGGCCCCCGAATTTGCACAGAGCATTGGTTGTGATGCTTTGCATCCTCACTTCCTTTTTGTGAATGAAAGCTATGTTAAAAAAGCTCACGAAGCAGGGCTTATGGTTAACCCCTGGACAGTTGACATTCCCGAGGTAATTGATAAGATGCTCCGTCTCGGTGTTGACGGCATTATCACTGACCTTCCCGATGTTGTTAACGGAATGAGCAAAAGATATTACGATTAAAAAGAGGCGAAAGCCTCTTTTTGTTTTGTATGTGAGGATAACAGATTTTATTGAACTTACTATTGACAAAATATTCAGTCTGTGATATCATACATAGGCACTTGAGGGTGTAGCTCAGTTGGTCAGAGTACTTGCTTGACATGCAAGGGGTCGGTGGTTCGAGCCCACTCATCCTCACCAAAAATCCCGTTCGTTTTCACGAACGGGATTTTTACTTTTTATCTTTTCACTATTCACTTTTCCTTGGTGCTGTTTTGCACGGGATTTTAGTAAGTAATAATTAAGAGGTAAAAGTGAAGAAGTTTGGGTGGGACACCCGCAACCGATTAATAAAGAACATATATTTGTTTTTCTATATATTACAAAAAACAAGCCATGATTTCTATGTGAGAAACCATGGCTTTATATTTTATATCAGCGACTTAAGATAAACTTCAAGGAGATTTAATGCAGTTTCTTTTTCTTTTTGAGAAATATCCTTAAAAATGTTCACTAAAGTCTCTTCGGTCATTTTTTCATTTTCTTCAAGAACAAAAATATCATTCGGCGTAATGCTTAAAGCAGTGCAAATTTTGAGTATCGTTTCCACACGCATATTAACTGAGCCACGCTCAATATCAGCGTAGGTGCGCTCGGAAAGGTTTGCTTTTTCAGCAACCTCGGCTCTGCTCATAAGCTTTTTGGTTCTGATTTCATAAATCTTATTACCGATAATCTTCAAATCAAAAACAAGCATTATTCTTCCTCCTATTTGTATTTATATAGGAATTATACTTCCTAATCGCTATTGACAAATAGGCACTAAAGGTGTATTATTTGGGAAGAATAATTCCTGTTTGTTAATTAACAGGAATTATTGAATTTTTTTGAAAGGAAGATTAAAATGAAAAAAATCACGAAAGGTTTATTTCTGATTATGACAATGGTACTTTTATGCTTTGCAGTTTGTATGTTTGCGAATGCGGAAACACAGGGATATTATACATACGAGGTATCAAACGGCAAAGCGACTATTACCGACGTTGACACTTCAATTAGTGGTAATGTAACTATTCCTTCGGTTCTTGGTGGTTACTCTGTAACAACCATAGACTATGCTGCGTTTGAATATTGCACCAGCCTTAAAAGCGTAACTATTCCCGACAGTGTAACAAGCATAGACAATTCTGCATTTTATCGTTGCACCAGCCTTACAAGCATAACTATCCCCAACAGTGTAACAAGCATAGGCCTTAATACGTTTGGGTTTTGCACCAGCCTTACAAGAGTAATTATTCCCGACAGTGTAACGAGCATAGGCGATTATGCGTTTGATACTTGCAAAAGTCTTACAAGCATAACAATCGGCAACAGTGTAACAAGCATAGGCAATTATGCATTTTATAATTGCACCAGCCTTACAAGCCTAACTATTCCCGACAGTGTAACAAGCATAGGTAGTAGTGCGTTTAGATATTGCACCAGCCTTACAAGTGTAACTATTCCCGACAGCGTAACAACCATAGGCAATTATGCATTTTATAATTGCACCAGCCTTACAAGCATAAGCGTTGATGAAAACAATGAATATTATTCAAGTGATGAATATGGTGTATTATACAATAAAGATAAAACAACATTAATTCAATATCCTACAGGCAACGTAAGAACATCATATACTATTCCAGACAGTGTTACAACCATAGGCGATTATGCGTTTTATGGTTGCACCAGCCTTACAAGCGTAACTATTCCCAACAGTGTAACAACCATAGGCGATTATGCGTTTCAAAATTGTACCAGCCTTACAAGTATAACAATTCCCGACAGTGTAACAACCATAGGCAAATATGCGTTTGCTACGTGCAAAAGTCTTGAGAGCGTAACTATTCCCAACGGTGTTACAACCATAGGCGATCATGCGTTTCATGATTGCACCAGCCTTACAAGCGTAACTATTCCCAACAGTGTAACAACCATAGGCGATGGTGCGTTTTATAATTGCACCAGCCTTGCAAGCGTAACAATTCCCGACAGTGTAACAACCATAAGCTCTGCTGCGTTTTGGTATTGCACCAGCCTTACAAGCATAACTATTCCCGACAGTGTAACAAGCATAAGCGATGGTGCGTTTGTTTTTTGTACCAGCCTTACAAGCATAACTATTCCCGACAGTGTAACAACCATAGGCAATAATGCGTTTTGGTATTGCACCAGCCTTACAAGCACAACCATTCCCGACAGTGTAACAAGCATAGGCAATTCTGCGTTTCAAGATTGCGAAAGCCTTGCAAACGTAACTATTCCCAACAGTGTTAGAAGTATAGGCGATGGTGCGTTTGTTAATTGTACCAGCCTTGATACAGTACACTATTTGGGAACATCTACTGATTGGTCAAAAATATCAATAGGTAGCAATAACACTTGTCTTACAAATGCAGCCCTTCATTACTGTACAAAAGTAGAAACAATCAACGCAACCTGTACAACCGTTGGCTATGAAACAGGCTGGTATTGTGGTGATTGTGATGAATGGCTTGAAGGACATGATGAAATTCCTGCCACAGGACATACTCACACTTCAAAGGTTACAGCTCCCACTTGTACAGAAGCCGGATATACAACTTATACTTGTGATTGCGGTGATTCATATACAGCCGATGATATTGAAGCACTCGGACACTCTTTCACAAATTATGTGAGCAACAACAACGCAACCTGCACAATTGACGGTACAAAAACTGCAAAGTGCGACAGATGTGATGCAACCGATACAGTAGCAGATACTGATTCAAAGCTCGGACACGATATGGGTGAATATATTGTTACAACAGCTCCCACCTGTACCGAAAAAGGTATTGAAAGAAGCGATTGTTCTCGTTGCGACCACTTTATAACAAGAGAGGTTGATGCCACAGGACACAGCTACACTTCAAAGGTTACGGCTCCCACTTGTACAGAAGCCGGATATACAACTTATACTTGCTCTTGCGGCGACAGTTATGTTGATGATAAGATTGCTGCCGTTGGACACGAATACACCATTAAAACAACTGAAGCCACCTGTACAAAAAACGGAATAATAACAACATATTGTTTGAAATGTGGTGATACAAAAAACGAAACACTACCTGCAACAGGTCATAGCGACAATAATTCAGACGATATATGTGATAACTGTGAAGAGCTTCTCAAAGCTGACAGTGCAGCTGATTGTGATTGCAACTGCCATAAAACCGGCTTTATGGGCATAATTTGGAAAATCCTCAGATTCTTCTATAAATTATTCGGTGCAAATAAAGTCTGCGGATGCGGTATAGCTCACTACTAAACATAAGAAAAGGAGAACGGCACAAAACCGTTCCCCTTTTTACTGTTCTAAAATTTCAATATATTTATAAACCGTAGTCCTACTCAGACCACACACCCTCGCAAACTCTGAAAAATGCAGTTTTTCTGATTTATAAGACGGACAATATCTATAAAAATCTGCGGTATTTGGTATGTTAATGACCGAAAAGGACTGTTGCACAATGCAACAGTCCTTTTTATTATGCCTTTGCTTCACAGTACATGCAGCGGTAAACTCTGTTTTCCTTGTCTGTAAGAGTGAAGATTTGTTCCAATTCCTGTTCGCAGGAGGTGATACATCTGGGATTTTTGCACTTGAGTACGCCATGGAGTGTCTGTGGCAGATCTACACTTCTTTTGTCAACAAGCACGCTGTCACGGATAACATCAATTGTGATGCCCGGATCAATATAGCCGAGAGCTTCAAGGTTGATGGGGATATTACTGTCAATTTTGATGATATCCTTTTTGCCCATCTTCTTGCTTCCGACATTCTTGATGATTGCAATGCTGCACTCAAGCTTATCAAAACCGAGAAGATTATAAATTCTCATAGCATTTCCGGCAGTGATATGGTCAATTACAATACCGTCTTTAATTGAATCAATATGCATTATTTCTTCTCCTTTCAATCAAGATGAATTCCCAGCAGCTCCATGATAAGAGCCATACGGACAAACTTTCCGCAGAGAGCCTGTTCAAAATAGCAAGCTCTGGGGTCGTCGTCAACATCGGTGGAAATTTCGTTAACTCTCGGAAGCGGATGAAGAATTGTGAGGTCAGACTTTGCATTCTTAACAAGCTTTTCTCTTGTGAGAATATAGCTGTCACGAAGACGGATATATTCCTCTTCACTGAGGAAGCGTTCACGCTGAACTCTTGTCATATAAAGAACATCAAGCTCGGGAAGAACAGCTTCAAGGTCTGTTGTCTGCACATATTCAATACCTTTTTTCTGAAGAACATCCTTTTTGACATAGGAAGGAAGCTTCAGCTCTTCGGGTGAAATGAGAACAATTTTAACATTTTCATATCTTGAAAGTGCCTGAATGAGCGAGTGAACGGTTCTGCCGAACTTAAGGTCACCGCAAAAACCGATTGTGAAGCCGGAAAGCTTACCCTTCTTTCTTCTGATTGTGAGAAGGTCGGTAAGAGTCTGTGTCGGGTGGTTGTGTCCGCCGTCACCCGCATTGATAACCGGCACTGTTGAATGCATTGATGCAACAAGGGGTGCGCCCTCCTTGGGGTGACGCATTGCAATGATGTCAGCATAACAGCATACCATCTTTGTTGTATCAGCTACACTTTCACCCTTTGTTGCTGATGATGAGCCTGCATCGGAAAAGCCGAGAACATTGCCGCCAAGTTCGTACATTGCTGCTTCAAAGCTGAGTCTTGTTCTTGTTGAAGGCTCAAAGAAAAGCGTTGCAAGTTTTTTGCCGTGACATACCTCACTGTACTTTTTCGGGTCAGCGATAATGTCATCTGCTACATTGAGAAGCCCGTCTATTTCTTCGACGGAAAGGTCAAGAATATTGATAAGACTTCTCATCAGTTTGCGCCTCCGATCCAACTTTCATCGGACGGATTATCTCTGAATTTGAGAAGACGGGCAATGTCTTCCTTTTTGATATAGCCTTCTTCGGCTGCAACCTCTGCAACTGCATCAAGGTTTGAAAGTGAGTAGTTCACAACATCGGCTGCTGACATTCTGTCGATACCCTTTTTCATTCCGTAGGTGAAAATTGAGGCGATACCGAGAACTTCAGCACCTGCTTCACGCAGAACTTCAACAACCTCAAGCACGCTGCCGCCTGTTGAGATGAGATCTTCAACAACAACAACCTTCTGGCCCTTTTCAAGCTTACCTTCAATCTGGTTGCCTCTGCCGTGATCCTTGTGACCTGAGCGTACATAGCCCATGGGAAGGCCAAGAATGTGACCAACGATAGCAGCGTGAGCGATACCTGCAGTTGAAGTACCCATAACAACTTCACATTCGGGGAAATATTTTAAAATAGTCTTTGCAAGACCTGTTTCAACATCATTTCTGACTGCGGGAGAAGTGAGAGTGAGTCTGTTATCACAGTAAATGGGGCTTTTGATTCCGCTTGCCCAGGTGAAAGGCTGTTCGGGACGAAGGAAAACCGCACCGATGGAAAGTAAATCTTTTGCAATAAGTTTTTTCATAAATAATCTATCCTTTCTTTTAAATAATTTCTTGATTTTTTATCAGCCGACAAACTCGTTGAGGCATCTTTCATATGCTGCAACAGGGTCAGCCGCAGCTGTGATAGGTCTGCCGACAACGATATAGTCTGAGCCGATTTTATTAGCCTCAGCAGGAGTCATAACACGCTTCTGGTCGCCGATATCACCGTCAGCAAAGCGCACACCGGGAGTAATTGTAAGGAATTCCTTGCCACAGGTTTCATGTACCTTCTGAGCTTCAAGGGGTGAGCAAACAACACCGTCAAGGCCTGCATCAGCCGCATTCTTTGCATAATGCATAACAACCTTATCAATAGGTTCCCTGATAAGAAGATCATTTTCCATGCTTTCCTGGTCTGTTGATGTAAGCTGAGTGACAGCAATAAGAAGCGGTCTTGTGCCGTCGGGTCTTGTGAGACCTTCAAGTGCAGCCTCCATCATACGCTTTGTTCCGCCTGCATGAAGATTGCAGATATCAACATCAAGCCTTGAAAGAACTGCCATTGATTTTTTAACTGTGTTGGGGATATCATGAAGCTTGAGGTCAAGGAAAATCTTGTGTCCCCTTGCCTTGATTTCTTTTACGATTGAAGGACCTTCTGCATAGTAAAGCTCCATACCGATTTTTACAAAAGGCTTTTTGCCCTGAAATTTGTCAAGGAAATTAAGTACCTCTTCCTTGCTGCTGAAATCACATGCGATAATTACGTCTCTTCCCATTAGTGAGCACCTCCGATAATTTCTGAAAGATTTGTTATGTTATATTTTTCCATTGCTGCCGGGAGCTCATTGATGATATCACGGCAAGCAAAGGGATTTACAAGGTTAGCGGCGCCGACCTCAACAGCCGTAGCACCCGCAAGCATCATTTCAATTACATCTTTTGCAGAAGATACACCGCCCATACCTACAACGGGTACCTTGACCTTATCATAAACCTGATAAACAGCTCTGAGAGCCACAGGCAGAATTGCCGAGCCGGAGAAGCCACCCATTTTGTTTGCAATTACCGGCTTTTTTGTTTTAAGGTCAATTCTCATGCCTAAAAGAGTGTTGATAAGACTGATTGCATCTGCGCCTGCTTCTTCACAGGCAACTGCAATTTCTGTTATGTCCGTAACATTGGGCGTAAGCTTTGCAATAACAGGCTTTGAAACTGCCTTTTTAACAGCGGATATAACCTGTGCCGCATTTTTGGCATCTGTGCCGAAATTTACACCGCCAGCGTGTACATTGGGACAACTGATATTAACTTCAAACCAACCTATCTGGTCCTCTTTATCAAGAAGTGTGCAGCATTCAACATATTCGTCAATTGAAAAGCCGCCTACATTTGCCATAACCTTTTTTTCAAAGACCTTTTTAAGCTTGGGAAGCTCTTGTTCAATCACTGCGTGTACGCCGGGATTCTGAAGGCCTACCGAGTTAATCATACCGGCAGTACATTCAGCAATTCTCGGTGTAGGATTGCCGAAGCGTGGCTCAAGAGTTGTACCCTTGAAGGAGAAAGAGCCGAGGCAGTTGATATCATAAATCTCTGCAAACTCATAGCCGAAGCCGAAGGTACCGCTTGCAGGGATAATGGGATTATCAAGCTCAATTCCGCATAAATTAACCTTTGTATTTACCATATAATCTCCTCCCTTTGAAGAACGGGACCGTCCTTGCAGATTCTCTTATTGCCGTACTTTGTTTTG
This sequence comes from Clostridia bacterium, assembly GCA_017472225.1. Classification (GTDB taxonomy): domain Bacteria; phylum Bacillota; class Clostridia; order Oscillospirales; family Acutalibacteraceae; genus UBA6857. The sequence goes on from JAFUQS010000056.1 coordinate 21,759, forward strand.
CAGCTGCAGCCCATACAGGCACCAAAGCCGCAACCCATTCTTTCTTCAAAGCTGTATTCACCCTTGCCCTCAGCAGTTTTTTCAATTGCCTTGAACATAGGCATAGGACCGCAGGTATAAAAATATGTATATTCAAGGTCCTTCATTGCATCGGTAACGAAGCCCTTGACACCCACAGAGCCGTCAACTGTTGTAACGATTGTGTCGGCGCCGATTTCTTCAAATTCCTTTTTGCAGAATATTTCATCAGCTTTATTGAAGCCTAAAATTACAGTCGGCTTTTTACCCTCTGCTATCAGTCTTTTGCAAAGTCCGTAAAGAGGAGGAATTCCGACGCCACCGCCGATGAGAAGAGGCTTATCACCACTTCTTGACACAGTAAAGCCGTTTCCGAGGCCTGTGAGCACATCGCACTTGTAGCCTTCTTCCCATTCTGCCATCTTTTCTGTGCCTTCACCGACTACCTTATAGATGATTGTGATTGTATTCTCGTCCCAGTCATAAACCGAAATGGGACGTCTGAGATAAAAGCCTTCAACGGTAAGGTTGATGAACTGTCCCGGTGCGGTAAGAGCTGCAGTATCGCCTTCAAGCACCATACGGTAAACAGTTTCTGTAAGCTGTTCGTTTTTCAGTACAGTATAAATACCCTGTTTCATTTCTACCTTCCTTTTATATTTTTAAAATATCTTTTCACCCTTGACATAGGTGTGAAGAATTCTGCCTTTGACCTTTCTGCCTGCAAAGGGCGTTGCCTTGCCCATTGAGAAAAACTCATCGGGATTTATTTCATATTCCGAGTCAAGGTCAATTACGGTGAAATCTGCTTCCTGTCCTGCATCGGTACCGCCCTCAATGCCGAATCGCTTTTTCGGATTTATCGAAAGAAGCTCAACCAACTTTTCCAGGGAAATGATGCCTGTCAGAACAAGCTCTGTGTAAAGAACGGGGAAGGCTGTTTCAATACCTACAATACCCATTGCACTTTTTTCAAGCCCCCTGCTCTTTTCTTCAGCGGAATGAGGAGCATGGTCCGTTGCAATCATATCAATTGTGCCGTCCTTGATACCCTCGATAAGAGCAAGTCTGTCTTCCTCGGAGCGAAGGGGCGGATTCATTTTGAATCTTCCCTCCTCCTGCAGATCCTTATCGGAAAGCACAAGATAATGGGGCCCTGTTTCACAGGTGACGTCAATTCCCTTGGCTTTGGCTTTTCTGATTATATCAACACTTTCCTTGGTGGAAATGTGGCAAACATGGTAAGCACATCCTGTTTTTTCCGCAAGCTCAAGATCTCTTGCAATCTGTCCCCATTCACTTTCTGAACAGATACCTCTGTGGCCGTGCTTTCTTGCGTATTCACCGTCATGGATATAGCCGCCCTTCAAAAGCTCATTGACCTCGCAATGCGCAACAATCATTTTGCCCTCATTTTTAGCTTTGAGCATTGCTTTTTCCATCATTGCGTCTGACTGAACTCCCTTGCCGTCATCTGAAAAGGCAATGACATTTTCTGCCATGCCTTCCATATCTGAAAGCTCTTCGCCATTTTGTCCGACGGTGATTGAACCGTAAGGATAAACCCTGATACAGGCATCCTTTTCGATAATATCAAGCTGCTTTTGAAGATTCTCCCTGCTGTCGGGTACAGGATTCAGATTAGGCATAGAGCAAACTGCGGTGTATCCGCCGTGAGCTGAAGCAAGAGTGCCTGTTTTTATTGTCTCCTTATAAGAAAAACCCGGCTCACGCAAATGAACATGCACATCTGCAAAACCGGGAAAAATATAAGCATTACCGAAATCGATAACATTCTTTGTATCACATCCGGAAACAATAATTCCGTCCTGAACAGCCAAAGGGAGAGTTGAAAAAGCACCGGAATGGAAAACTGCTTTACCTTTAAACAATCCGTTCATGCTTAACCTCCTTGAATATAACCGTTCATAAAAAAAGAACCCTGCATAGCAAGGTTTTTATCAAGTGACTTATGAAGCATTGACAAAAAAGCCTTAGCAACCTTGCCGGTTTCTCTCTTTGCTGTTTTTCTTTCAGGTTATTTTATCACACATAAAAATAAAAGTCAATGAAATTTTGAAATATTATATAATTTATTTTATAAAAATTCAGTTGATAAGATGTGAATTTTAATCTATAATATAGTTATAGAAAACCAAGGAGGTAAAATGATGAAAGTCACAGTCAGAGCTTATGCCAAAATCAACCTTATGCTTGATATTCTTTCAAAGCTTGATAACGGTTATCACGACCTTTTTATGCTGATGCAGTCCGTCGGGCTTTATGATACGGTCTGTGTTGAGAAAACCGACTCAAATCAAATTGAAATAACCTGCGATGTTCCCGATATCCCCTGTGATGAAAGAAATATTGCATACAAAGCTGCAGCAGCTTTCTTTGAAGGCACTGAAGCAGAAAACTGCGGAATCAGAATTCATATCGAAAAGAAAATCCCCCACGCAGCAGGTCTTGCCGGCGGAAGTGCCGACGGCGCAGCGGTCATTGTTGCTCTGAACAAGCTTTTCGGCACAGAGCTTTCCGAAAAGGATATCATCAGAATCGGTGCAAAGGTTGGTGCCGATGTACCCTTCTGTGCTTTGGGCGGAACTATGCTTGCTCAATATACCGGAACTGTGCTTTCACATCTTCCCGACCTTTCACAAAAATATGTTGTGATTGTAAAGCCTGACCAGGATGTTTCAACAGGCAAGGCTTATGCCGCTTTTGACACGGCAGAAAGAGTCCGTCACCTTGACACAAAGGGTATGCTTCTTTCTGCAGTAAATGATGACTGGAACGGTATCAGTGAACGGGTAGGCAATGTTTTCGAGCAATTTATTGAGGTGGCAGACCGTGCGGTAATCAAGGCTGTTATGAGAAGACATGGTTGCCTTTGCTGCTGTATGAGTGGCAGCGGACCAAGCATTTTCGGTATATTCTCCGATAAGGCACAGGCTGAAGAATGTCTGTCTGAGCTTAAGAAGGATTATGACAGCTCTTTTATTTGCGTAACAGCAGATACGGGCTGTGAGTTGGTGTGAGACAGATTGATAGTAATGCAAAAAGGGATGTAAAAACACAAGTTTTCACATCCCTTTTTTGTTTTATCTTTTACGGACTGCTCCAAACAGCCTCCTCCTGCACTGAAGCGTCCCCTCCTCCAAAGAGGAGGATTTTCCTGTCTACTGACTACTGAACCCTAACGCTCACCGCTAAGGCGTTACTTTTTTGAAAAAAAGTAACCCAAAAACTTTACATTTTTATCTTTCGTCGCTTAAAACAGCGTGGGCACACTTGATGCCGTCAACTGCCGCAGATACAATTCCGCCTGCATAACCTGCACCCTCACCACAGGGGTAAAGACCTCTGATGTTGGTCTGATAAATATCGTCACGAAGAATTCTTACAGGTGATGAGCTTCTTGTTTCCGGTGCAGTCAGAACTGCCTCGGGAAGTGCAAAGCCCTTAAGCTTTTTATCCATCTGCACAATTGCATCCGCCATTGTGTCTGTTACCTTTTTGGGAAGCACCTGTCTTATGTCTGACGGTGTAACCCCCGTCGGGCAGGTCGGGTCAACAAAGGAAAGCTTTGTTGATTTTTTCCCCTTGAGAAAATCACCGACTAACTGACACGGTGCGCTGTAATCCCCGCCACCAAGAACAAATGCCTTCTGCTCCATCTGTTTTTGAAGCTCAAAGCCGGAAAGCACATGCTCTGACGGAAAATCCTCCGGATAAACATTGACAAGAAGTGCAGAGTTTGAATTTCTGCCGTCTCTTGCCCACTCGCTCATACCGTTAACAACAACGCCGCCCTTTTCGCTTGTAGCCGCAACAACTGTACCGCCGGGGCACATACAAAAGGTATATGCTCCCCTTTCATGTTCGCCGTGACAAGCCAATTTGTAGTCCGCCGCCCCAAGAGCCTTGTGACCTGCAAAAGCACCGTACTGTGCCTTATCAATAAGCTCTCTCGGATGCTCAATTCTTGCGCCAACCGAAAAAGGCTTCTGCATCATCTGAATTCCCTTGCCGTAAAGCATTCTGACTGTATCCCTTGCCGAGTGACCGATTGCAATAATTGCAGTATCAGTTTCAAAATCATAGCTTTTGCCGTTCTTTTCATAGGTTATGCCCTGAACAGAGCCATTATATATAATAAGGTCAGTAAGCTTTGCTTCAAACAGCACCTCGCCGCCAAGCTCAATTATTTCTTCACGCATATTTTTAACTACTCCGGCTAATTTATCCGTACCTATATGAGGCTTACCGGAATAAAGGATTTCCTCGGGAGCACCGTGAGCGTGAAATTCAATAAATACCTTTCTGCAAAGAGTGTTTTTAATACCTGTTGTGAGCTTACCGTCGGAAAAAGTACCTGCACCGCCTTCGCCGAACTGTATGTTCGATGTTTCATCAAGCAGCCTTTGAGTAAAAAAGGTGTTAACATCTCTTGTTCTCGCTTCAACATCTCTGCCACGTTCAAGAACAAGAGGTTTAAGACCTGCCCTTGCAAGAGTCAGTGCCGCAAAAATTCCCGCAGGGCCAAAGCCGACCACCACAGGCCGGAACTGTGATACACGCTTATTCTCCGGCATTTCGTATTTATACGGCTCTACAATCTGAAGCTTATTTGAATTGATTTTTTTCAGTATTTTTTCTTCATCGCCGTCAATTTCAACATCAACTGTATAGCAGAAAAATACGTTATCCTTTTTTCTGCTGTCAACGCTCTGACGGGCAATTGTCATTGACTTGATCTGTTCATCCTTCACTCTGAGGATTTTTTTGCACGAATTCATCAAATCCTCTTTTGTGTTGTCAAGGCTCTGCTTGACTTCGTTTATTCTTATCATCTCTACTCACCTTTCAGGTGTTGTTATTTTATAATTGACTCACCGCACAGTCTGCCGCTTGACCAAGCCCACATAAGGTTATATCCACCGCAAAGGCCGTCAACATCAAGCACCTCACCAACCGCATAAAAGCCCTTATGAAGCTTTGATTCCATTGTTGAAGGATTGAAATATTCCGTATCTGCTCCCCCCGCCGTAACCTGTGCATCCTCAAACGAACGCACCGAGTCTATGGGGAACGGATATTTTTTTGCCTTTCTTACAATGGCAGCTACATCTTTTTCATTAAGTCTGCCGACTTCTTCACCGGGATTTATGCTTATGCTTTTAAGCACGACCTCGCCAAGCTTTTTCGGCATAAAGCCGGAAAGCAGATTTTCGCACCTTTGTTTTTCATCATGCGCAATTATCCTTTGAACAGCCTTCTCAAGCTCGTCGGAAGTGAATGAAGGCACAAAATCTGCCGATACAACAGCTTTTTGTTTTTTGCCAAAACGGGTAATATAAGCTGAAAGCTGCATAACCGCAATTCCGGAAAGTCCGTATTTTGCAAAAAGAAGCTCTCCGCTTTCTTTAGTAACAAATTTACCGTCAACTGTTAAAGTCAGTGTCACCTTATGTCTGATACCCTGGAGCTGCTTTACATCCTTTGTATCTGCCGTGTTAAGCTTGGAAAGAGAAGGTGCAATCTCCGTCACTCTGTGACCAAGCTGTGAAAGAAGGTCATAGCCGTTGAAATTCTTAACTGCTGCCTTGCCGCCACAGGAAAGCACCACCTTATCAAAATACATTTCATTATTCAACGCAAATCCGTTTTTATCAGCTTTGATGCTTTTGATTTCACAATCGGTTTTAGTTTTCACCCCAAGTCTTTCACATTCCGTACGAAGGGTGTCAAGCACGGTGGTTGCCTGATTACTCAACGGATACACCCTGCCCTCTTCATCCGTTCTTGTGTAAAGTCCGAGATCAGCAAAAAAAGCAAGGTTACTTTCAGCGTCAAAGCTTCTGATTGCATGGGAGTGAAAATTGTTCCGTGAAAAATAAAAGGGAGCTTCATCGGTGTTGAGCATATTGCATCTGCCGTTGCCTGTGGCAAGAATTTTTTTTCCCACTCTGTCCCTGGCTTCAAAAATTGTGATTTCACATTTTTTGTTTTCCGACCTTGCCTTCTGCATGGCAGTAATGGCAGTCACAAGACCGCTTGCACCGCCTCCGATTACAGCAATTTTCACTCTTTTCACCTCACAACTGAAATTCTTCGATTATTCTATCACAAGAAAACAAATATGACAAGTTAAAACACAAAAAAATACTGTCCGCAACAAAGCGGACAGTAAATATTAAGCTTACGGCTTGGGGAATTCCTTTTCACCCATGATGATTGCAAACAAAGTATCAAAATAGTCTGCAATTTTCTTGAAAAACTTTGCAATTGTGTTTGCAAAGGATGTGAAAATGTCATCGGGTGCAGCTTCAAGATTTTCCTTGAAAAGATTACCAAGATCAGCAACAAAGGCAGTAAGGTCACCCCTGAGAAGAACATCAATCATGCTCTTTATTCTGTCGTCATCAATCCCTGCCTTTATATCTTCAATGACATAGGTATTGTTCTTATATCTGCAATTGATGTTTGAATAAATAATGAGATAAAGGAAGAGCTCGGTCTTATCCTTGGCGATTCTGAAGCGCTTTGTGGGCATTGTTACAAACTGAAGCTTTGTTGCATCGTCAGGGTTATTGTTGTTGACAATAAGATTCACAAGACCTTCCATTGTCTTAAGCTCTTCGGGATCGGTTATACCGGCAGAAATCTTTGCAGTGAAAAGAGCAACTGTTGCATCATAAAGGAATGCCACATAGCTCTTTGAATAAATGTTGATAATGTCAACAAGAGCATTGATGGGACCTTCGGACATGAACTTGTTGATTACAGCAGGAATTAACTTCTTGCCAAGTCTGTAGCCATCCTTGAATTCGCTTTTGAGAACATTATCCACATTGAGACCCCAGATTTCAATCAGAGGTCTGAAGTCAAATCTGCCCTGATTACACCAGTTATACTGAAGAATATCACCAAAGCCTGATTTTTCAACAATTGTGCCGTAGAAATCATCCTCGTCAATTGTTTCTGAGCCTTCAAACTGAATTGTTACTTCGGCAAAATCAGGATAGAAAAGATTACCGAGGAAATTTGCTATGTTTGTTGCATAGACAGATGCGGCATTATTTTCCATGGAGAAAAGGTTGAAGCCGCCGTATTTTTCCACAAGCTCTCTTCTGAGATATGTATTGAGGTTACCCATTGCAATTGCTACATCGTCCTTTGTAACATCAACATTAGCCCAGAAAAGCTCATTGGTGTTGTTATAAAGATAATCAACGCTGATTCCGAGCATTTCACCGGCAATGAGTCCTTCAGCGATCATCTGATCAACCTCGATATCACCCTCTTCAGGGAACTCAAAGCCTGAGGATGAGTTGAGAACGGCATTTTCAAAATTCTCCATGTTTGTGATATCGTTGAGGATATCATCAAGCTGTGAGCTTTCTTCTGTTACTACATCCTCTGCGCTTGCAGTAAAGCACATAAAACAGGAAAGAAGCATTGAAAGTGCGAGAATTAAACTTATTGCTTTTTTCATAATTTACACTCCTTATTCTTAAGCTTAAGAATATTTTACCGATTACATTTTAACACTAAATTTGAATAAAGTCAATAAATAAGGTCCGAACCGTAAAAACTTTAATTGCATTTTTAATGATTTTAATAAAGCTGACACAAAAAAATCAACATTTGGTGATACTTTCCTACTTTTTTAACAGTTTTCATTGACGGGAATTTAAATTTATGGTAGAATTGCTGTGATATTTTTATATGGAGGAACATTATGTCAAATCAACTTAACAAAAAATACGGTCTGTTTATGGCAATATGTACCGTGGTCGGCACTGTTATCGGCAGCGGCGTATTCTTTAAAGCAGAAAAAATCCTTACAGAAACGGGCGGTAATCTTCCCGTCGGAATTCTCGCCTGGTTTATAGGCGGTCTTATCATGGTATCCTGTGCTTATGCTTTTTCAATTCTTGCAACACGACATGAAAAGGTCAGCGGTGTTGTTGACTATGCAGAAGCTACATTAGGAAAGAAATACGCTTACTTCATGGGTTGGTTTCTTGCTCTTTTTTATTATCCTACCCTTATTTCCGTTCTTGCATGGGTTTCATCGAGATATCTTTGTGTTCTCATCGGTTGGGAAATTACAGGTCCTCAATGCATGACAATTTCCGGTGTGGTTCTCATTGTTGTGTTTATGATGAATGCACTCGCACCTGTTATTGCAGGTAAATTTCAGGTTTCAACAACAATCATCAAGCTCATTCCCTTGTTTCTTATGGCAATAGGCGGAACTATCAAGGGACTTTCAAACGGTCTTCTTATTGAAAACTTCACAACCGTTGTAAATTCTGATGTTTCAATGGCAAGCGGACTTTTCAAGGCTGTAGTTGCCACAGCCTTCGCCTATGAAGGCTGGATTGTTGCAACAACAATCAATGCTGAGCTGAAGGATGCCAAAAAGAACCTGCCGAGAGCCCTCGTTATCGGTACTCTCGTAATTGTTGCCGTTTATATTGTTTACTACATCGGTCTTGCAGGCGGTATTACAAATGAACAAATGATGCAGGGCGGCGAAAAAGGTGCAAGAATAGCTTTCTCGGCCGTGTTCTCAAATTTTGCAGGAACTCTTCTTTTTGTGTTTGTTGTTATTTCCTGCCTCGGAACGCTCAACGGTCTTACACTTGGCGGTGCAAGAGCCATTCATGCAATTGCTTCCCGCAATATGGGTCCTTGCCCGAACATCTTCAAGCAGGTTGACCCGGCAACAAATATGCCCGGCAACTCATCACTTTTCGGACTTCTTATCAGCGCACTCTGGCTGTTGTTCTTCTATGGCTCACAGCTTGATTCACCCGCATGGTTCGGATTCTTCTCCTACGACTCATCCGAGCTTCCCATCATCACAACCTACGGTATGTATATTCCCATTTTCGTAAGCATGATGGTGAAAGAAAAGGGACTCGGTATATGGAAAGGAAAGATTGCTCCCATTCTTGCAATTCTGGGTTCAATCTTTATGATAGTTGCAGCCGTTTTTGCCCACGGTGTTTATCCCTACCTTGAAGCAAAGGCCAACGGTGAGTTCAGCCTTCCCGTTCTGTTCTACCTTATCACCTACGCTGTGATTATGCTTATTGGCTGGTACTTCATGAAAAACAGAACAAAAAGTAAAGGGAAGAAAAAATAAATAATAAGATAAAAATGAGCTGTAAAACACAAGTTTTTTACAGCTCATTTTTTTGTTTTATCTTTTCCTGACTACTGTCTGCTGACTGCTGACTACTTAAGGTGTATTTACCTTCGCTTTTATGTACCGTGGTGATGAATGGCAAGGCTTTATCTATTCCTTTAACTCCGCTCGCTCGAGCCGCTTGGGCTCTTACTTTTGTCGGTTGTGACAAAAGTAAGCAAAAGCACGCTTTTTTTAAGTTGGCGGGAGCCGAACCCGATATGGTTTAATGAGGTCTATTTTCCCCGTAACTGCGTTAAAATTCTCGAAAGACGCAAGTCTTCCATCGAATTTATGCCTTGTTGCAGAAAAAATATCCTCTCATTAAACTTTGAAAAATCTCAAATGTTCGAGTTTATATGCATTTGAGATTTTCTTCGACGAAGGAATACTTGCCGTATTGCAAGGAGAAAAAATTTCAAAGGCGTGTGAAATCGGACATTTGAGACATATCGTGTCCGACTCCCGCCAACTTTAACTTCCGCAAAAACTAAAAATACCGAGTAAAGTTTATGCTATCCTTTACTCGGTATTCTTTTCTGCTCACCGTGGATAAAGAAACAAGGTTTCTTCTTATCGGTATTTTCAGATTGCTCCGTTGTGCTGTACCACGGCTCGGTTGCCGAACAGCTCTAATTAAAACAACGCTCAATAAAATGAGCCGCTCGGTTTAATTCTTTCCATTAGGTCTGCTATTGTCTGATTTATTTGTGTGCCTTTCCACTGCCTGTAGTCCGACAGTCGCCGCCGCTACAAACTGCTTTCTGAAAGAGAATTCCTTTTTACATTGCTTTTCTTACTTTATAATTTTATCTTTTCCCTGACTACCGACTACTGCCTACTGCCCCCTGACTACCGACTACTGTCTACTGACTACTGATACGGGCTGCTTTCAGAAAGAGAATTCCTTTTTACATTGTTTTTGTCACTATTTTTAAATGTTTATTTATTTTTGCAGCTTCTTTTTGCCTTATGTAAGTCCAAAGCTGACCGATAAGGCTTTGTCAATTTTATACATATCCTCCTGATTAAGGTTGCCCATTTTTTCTTTGAGCCGTTTTTTATCCAATGTGCGCACCTGCTCCAGAAGTACGATTGAATCCTTGGAAAGCCCGCAAGCATGGGCATTTACCTTAATATGTGTTGGTAACTCCGTTTTGAATCTTTTGCTTGTTATTGCCGCCGCAATGACCGTAGGGCTGAATTTGTTGCCCACATCATTCTGCACAATGAGAACAGGCCTTATTCCACCCTGTTCAGAGCCGATAACGGGGCTCAGATCTGCATAGTATATTTCTCCTCGTTTGATGGACATAATGCTCCTCCCTTTTGGATTCTGTGCTTTTAGTTTTACCGTTAAAATGCAGGTTTAAACGATGGGGAGCAATATTATTTTATGTAGCATAAAGTTAAAAAGTGACGCACATCTGTTTTCAAGATGTGCGACTTTTTGTTTTACTGATACCGGAAGCTGTATGTAATTCCGTTTTTTTCAATTGAAGCAATCCGCATTTCATCCGAAGAAACAACAAAGCTGTATTCTCCGGATTCGCCTTGAAGCACAAGGTTATCCGTACCCTCCTCACTTATCATTGGTGAAGACACTGAAAGCAGACTCACTGCATCAAATAACGGTGAAAACATATTCTCACCGAAGCTCAGCTTTTCAAAGGGAACTGACACTTTTCCGCTTGTCAGTTTCAATTCTGTTCCGTCCGAATACAATGTCATTTTCTCCATTTCTTCGGGATAGGATACGGTAAAAGTCATGTCTGATGCTGAACTGAAGCAGAAGCTTCCTCTGATTTCATTTTCTGAATTTTTTATTGTTACTTCACTTTGAAATTCCGTTAATTGCAAAGCCTTTGTTTTTTCGGAGCAAGCCGTAAGAGACAACAGCATTACAAAAACACAAGCAGCAAAGAAATAACGAAGCTTCATTAAATCACCAAAAGGACATTTTATTTTTCAAAAAACTTGAACACTCTTGAAAGCTCGCTGACAACATCGGAAGGAAGCATACCTGTTTTTGAGGTTTTTTCCGCAACGATATCTGCCGTGTGACCATGGATATACACTGCAGCAGTAATTGCATCTGAAAGATTAAACTCCTGAACGGTAAGGCCGGCGATTAAGCCTGCAAGAACATCACCACTGCCGCCCTTTGAAAGGCCGTTATTACCGGAAGCGTTGACATATGCCCTCTTTGTATCCGGCTCAGTGACAACGGTATTTGCAGCCTTGAGCACAAGATACACCCCGTACTTTTCCGAAAACGCTCTTGCTGCACCCACAGTATCAGAAAGAATTATTTCGGCAGGAGTTCCGCAAAGCCGTGACATTTCCTTCGGATGAGGAGTGAGAACAAGCTGACTGTTTGCCCTTTGTAATATACTTATGTCAGAAGCTATTATATTTATACCATCGGCATCGATAATTACGGGAACCTTTGCATTTTCCAGCACTGCCGAAAGCACAGCCTTGGTATCCTCATTTACACCGAGTCCGCAGCCGATAAGCACTGCGTCGTATTTATCAATTGAAGCAAGAAGCTTTTCAATTGCTTTTTCTGAAAGAGTACCTTCCTCATTTTCAGGAAGCGGCATAAGAAGTGCTTCCGTAAGCTTTGAAGCAATGGGAACATATGCACTTTCCGGAAACGCCACCGTCACAAGCCCTGCACCGCTGCGCAGAGCTGCAGAACCGGCAAGTACGGGAGCACCCACCATCCCCCTGCTGCCGCAGATACAAAGAAGATGTCCGAAGGTGCCCTTATGTGCAGTCGGTTTGCGGACAGGAAAAAGGTTGCTGACCTCTGTTTTATTGTAAGTATAAAGTGAGTCACGGACAAGATTATAGCTATCCTCGGGGATACCGATATTTGCAATAATTATGTCACCGCAGCAATCTGCCGCAGGATGTGTTATATGAGCCGGCTTCAAAGCTGAAATTGCAATTGTATAATCAGCCTTGAAGCAGTTGGGGTCATTATAACCACTGTCACAATAAACACCACTCGGTACATCAACTGCAAACTTTACACCCTTTGCAGTTGACATCTCATTCAGAAGAACCTTCATGTCCTCACCGATTGTTCCGTAAAAGCTGAAGCCGAAAACAGCATCAACAATAACATCGGCATTTTTAATTGTCTGAATTGCTTTCATTCTGTCTGCATCAAACCATACGGTGGGAATTGAAAGGTCAAGAACAAGCTTATACATATAAGTTGCCTCCTGACTTCCGGGATATCCGGAAGCGAGAACAACACATACATTATATCCGTTTTCGGAAAACTTTCTTGCAATAACAAAGCCATCGCCACCGTTATTACCTTTACCGCAAACAACAACGATGTTCCTTTTCATCGGCTTTTCCTTTTCAATGATTGAACGGATATTCCTTGCGCAGGCTGCACCTGCGTTTTCCATCATACGCTGATAGGAAAGACCGTATTTGGCTGTGTATTGCTCAACGAGTTTCATTTCGTCGGAATTGAGAAGTCGCATAAAAATACCACCTTTATACTTTGTTATATCATTTTAGCATAGATTTAATGAAAATAAAACCGTAAAACAGGAAAATTTTACAACAAGATAATAGCACAAAGTTCCCCATAAATCAAATTTTACAATATGACAGGTGAGATTTTTGACATATAAGGTCGTTGTTTGTACGAAAAAGTGGACTTTATGGCTAATTTGTAATAAAAACTTTATAAAAAAATTGAAAATGCCATTGTTTTATTATAAAAAATGAGATATAATATACACTAACTTATTAAATTAACACTCGATAGGAGGGTCATGCGATGATCGACGAAACAATTAAATTCAAACTCAATACAGGTTCTCCCGACGAAATGAAGGAAACTCTTACAAAAGTATATGAGGCTTTGAAGGAAAAGGGATATAATCCCATCAATCAGATTGTCGGTTACATTCTTTCCGAAGACCCGACATATATCACAACTCACAACAATGCACGAAGCCTCATCAGACGAGTTGACAGAGATGAGCTTTTGCAGGAGCTTGTGAAGAACTATCTGAAAGGTGAATAATCAGGAGGTTTATAATGGCAGCAAAAAAGAAAAATGAGTTTTTGACATATAAGGATAAGCCCCTTGTCAGAAAAGGCAACACCCTTTATTACGGAAATATGAGCGACAAGTTTGTTGTTGTTTTCCAGATTCTTTCAACCAAGGATGTTGAAGGGCTTCAGGTTGCTGACAGAGTTTCTGTTCAGCTTGTTAACACCGATCCCAATGTCAGACCCCATGACAGAATTGCACAGAAGACTGAAAAGAAAGGGCTTTACAGTGCAATGGACATCGGCAAAATCTGGCTTGAAAGAGCATTAGCCGAATAAAAAAGTTAAGAAAAGCGGCGGCAAAAACAAAGCCGCCGCTTGAAATTTGATATTACCGCTCATGGCGCAGCTGGATAACGCAGCAGATTCCGATTCTGAAGAACGGGGGTTCGAATCCCTCTGGGCGGGCCAGAAAAAACGACAGGTTTCGACCTGTCGTTTTTTCTATGAAATTCGCCTTGCGGCGAGTGAAATATTACTTCGTAATATGAAATAGCTTCGCTATGAAATATTTGCTTCGCAAATGTTTAGAGGCGAATTTTATTTCACTTTCTGCGTCAGCAGAAAATTTCATAATCCGCAAGGATTATTTCATATTGCGTAGCAATATTTCACTAAATATGTTATAATGTTTGCAGAGGTGATATTTTTGAAAGAAAATAAACTCATCGATTTATCAATAGACTTTTCCGTGAAAGTTATAAAACTTTGCGAAAACATAAAAGGGCACTATTCTCTTGTTAATCAATTAGAACGTTCGGCAACTTCTATTGGTGCTAATATTCACGAAGCCAATTATGCTCACGGGAAGCCTGATTTTATTGCAAAACTCCAAATTTCTCTAAAAGAATGTTATGAAACAGAATATTGGCTCGAATTGTTTGTTAAATCTGATTTGATAGAAAGAGAAATTGCTAAGGATTTATATAATCAATGTGGAACTATTCGCAGAATTCTTATTGCATCTATCAACACTGCTAAGGAGAATAAATGATAAAAGATATTAAAAGTATTTTCTGCACAGAAGAAATTTATAGCATCTATTCAGGTTGTATGTACGAACCAACTTTTGAGAAATTTAATGCAAAAGCGGTAAACTATCAAAACGACTCTTCCGTTTCATTATATGGTTATTTTAAAAACGAAAAAATAGTTGGAATAATAGCAACAAAAGAAAAAGGCGAACAAATAGAAGTTTTAGGCATATCAGTTGATATTAAAGAAAGATATTTCGGTATAGGAACAAGACTTATAGAATATATAAGGGATACAAGTACAAAACCTATTATTGCCGAAACCGACAGTAACGCTGTTATGTTTTATAAAAAATGTGGTTTTGATATAGAGGAAAAGGTTGTTTCAAAATCTAATGTTTCTTACAATAGATATGTATGTACTTTAAATTACAAATAAAAACTGTAGGAGTTCGAACACATAGGTCAAAAACTCAAATGGCATCGAATTTGTGCTACCTTTCCAAAAAATTCGACTTGTTTCGACAAGTCGAATTTTTTTATCCATTGCGAAAGCAATGGTATATCATCAAGCGGCAAAGCCGCTTGTATCTCATCAGCCGTCAGGCTGTATATCATCACACCTTTAGGTGTGTATCAAAAACCTCTTTCGCAATGATGATATACACGGCTTCGCCGTGATTTAATATGTTAGTGGTTCAAACCCATAGCTCAAAAAAATAAATTACTTCTGATTTGTGCAACCGAAACACATTATATCTTGTTTAATTTTTGGTTTTATGATATTATTAAAACAAAGGGGGGATTTATGTGAGTATCAGATTTAAAAGATTGATTGCTTTTTTGATAGATTGGAATATCACCTTGTTTCCGTTTGTGTTTATATTCGTTTTTCTATCAACTTTTTTAAAGGAAGAATCTTCAATAAATCCTTTGATTGGTCTTTTTTGTTTTTTTACTGTAATAATTGCCTTTGTTGCTTTTATGTTAAGAGATGTTATTTTTAAAGGGCGTAGTTTAGGTAAAAGACTTTTTGGTTTATATGTTTATGAAAAAAGCTCATTAAAACAAGCAAGTCCGAGGCAGTGCTTTTTGCGAAATATATTTTTCTTTTTATACTTTATCGACGGGATAGTGTTACTCGTCACCGGGCAAACAATAGGTGACCGTGTTGCCGGCACCTTAGTGACATCCGAGCAAGGCTTTGAGTTCTATACTAATGAGATACAATCTGATACACCTGTTCCAAAACAGAAAGAAATTAAAAAAGCAGTATTAGTAATTACAATAATTATTGCCTGTTTAACTATCTTTTTAGGACTGATTCTAACGGTTTTAAACAATCAAAAAGATACAGCCGAATACAAAGTTGCTTACAGTTATTTTGTTGAAAGTCAGGCTTTTAAAGAATTAAACATTGATGAATCGAAAATTCATTTTAATCAATATTCTTCACAAACATACACATCCAAAGATAACAATTCTGTTTCTCAAACTGTTAGAATTGGATTTATTGTGAATTTCAAATCTTTTGAGGTAGTATGTCATAAAGAAAACGATATATGGCAAGTATGTACCGAATGTACTCTTTTTGAGTAAAATACTCCGCTTCAATACGGCATCTAAATGGTTCGTAACATTCAAAACAGAAACCGACCCGGACGGGTCGGTTTTTCGTTTGTATTATTCATTATTCAATATTCATCATTATTTTCCGGCTTTATGTTTTCGGAATTTTTATTTGAGCCGGTTTTCCAATTGCAACTGATTGCACCGGTGGGACAGTTCTTTTCGCACAGTCCGCAACGGATACATTCACTGTGGTTGGGTGCTTCCTTCGGGTCTACGTTCATTTTGCAGACCTTGCCGCATTTTCCGCATTCTACACATTTTTCCTTGTCGCAACGGAGCGTGAAAACAGATATTTTATTAAAAAAGGAATATATCGCACCCAAAGGACAAATGTATTTGCAGAAGGGACGGTAAATTATAATAGACAGGATTACCGTTATTGCAAGAATAACAAACTTCCATGCATATAAAAATCCGATTGTATCTCTCAGCCCCTCATTCAGAAGGGTAAGTGGCAGACCACCCTGAAGCATACCGGCAGGGCAGATATATTTGCAGAACCATGGGTCCCCCTGACCGGTTATATCCACTATCACCATGGGAAGAATTATCACAAAAACTAAAAGAATTACATATTTAAGCTTTCTCAGTATTTTATCGCCCCTGAAGGTTCTGAGCTTTTTCGGAAACGGTATTTTGTGAAGCAGATCCTGAACTAAACCAAAGGGACAAAGCCAACCGCAGACAAATCTGCCGAAAACTGCGCCAATAAAAATCAAAAATCCCGATACATAGAAAGTGAACTTATAATTTCTTGAGCTGATGAGTGACTGCAATGAACCGATGGGACAAGAGCCTAAGGCACCGGGGCACGAATAACAGTTGAGTCCGGGTACACAAAGATTTTTCAGGCTGCCCGTGTAAATTCTGCCCTGAATAAAGCCGGTAACAAAGCTGTTGGTGATAACTGCCCATAAAAGCTGAAAAATATGACGGGGTGCTTCAGTGGATTTCTGTTTTTTTGACCTTTGCTTCTTATCCAATTCCAATGCACTCCAGACAAATTCTTACAGCCTTTGCCAACACCGCTTCAGCCTCACCACGGTATATTCCGAATATCATCATCAACACTCCGACAACCGCAGCCGCTATTCCGTATTTATTAGGGGTTTTATTTTTCATAATTTATCACCTTTTGCTTTGAATTAAATTTATTCTAACATAAAAAGATTAAAAATACATCACTTATCTTTGAATTTCATCATTTTTCACAGATTTGCATCAAGAAAATATTTTTTATTTCCAAATCGGAAATTATTATTCTTTTTTCAGGTCTATAATATTTCCCATAAATTCAAGAGAGGAGTTAAGATATGGATACTGAAGAAAAGGTATCGTTCAAGGTGAAAGCAAAAATCCTGAAAAGAGCCGCATTTGTGGCATTCCCCCATTCTCTGCCCATTTTGTTCGGCTACGGCTTTCTTGGTCTTACATACGGAATTCTGATGAGCGTTAACGGATTTTCACCGCTTTTTACCTGTATGATGAGTCTTCTTGTTTTCGGCGGCTCAACTCAGATTGTGGGAGTATCCCTTCTTACAAGTGCCTTTGACCCTCTCAATTCCTTTATAATTACCTTTGTGCTTTGTGCAAGACATATTTTTTACGGTCTGTCTATGCTTGAAAAATTCAGGGGTCTTGGCATTAAAAAGATTTATATGATTTTCGGTATGGTAGACGAAACCTTTTCGATTAACTATTCTGCAAATCCCCCGTCTGATGTTGACAGGGGCTGGTTTATGTTCTTTGTTACCCTTTATGACCATATCTATTGGATTATCGGCTCAACCCTCGGTGCTATTTTCGGAACAATGATAAACTTCAGCACTGAAGGCATTGATTTTGTTATGACTGCCATGTTTGTGGTGATTTTCATTAACCAATGGCAAAAGGATAAAAGTCATCTGAGTGCTGTTTTCGGTCTTGTGCTTTCAGGTGCTTCACTTCTGATTTTCTCGGCGGAAAATTTCATTATTCCCGCAATGGTTGCAATTTTCCTTGCACTCACTCTTTCGAGAAAATATCTTGAAGGAAAGGTCGGTGATGACAATGACATTTAAACAGCAGCTTATCACCGTCGGTATGATAATACTCGCCACCCTTATCATGCGCTTTGCACCTTTCGTAGCCTTCCCTGACAATAAGCCGACTCCGAAGTTTATACAATATATGGGCAAGGTTCTCCCGGCGGCAGTATTCGGTCTTTTAATTGTTTACTGCCTTAAAAATGTTAACATTCTTGAAGGAAGCCATGGCATTCCCGAGCTGATTGCAATTGTTGTCACGGCTTTGCTTCATCTTTGGAAAAAGCAGATGCTCATTTCAATTTCGGCAGGTACAATATGCTATATGCTTCTTGTTCAGTTTGTGTTTTAAATAATTCGGTGGTGTGTAAAAAAGATAAACCTTTTTTACACACGAAAAATCAAACAGTTAACCATATGAAACCATTGTAAAAGCAGAAATGCTTGATACAATGGTTTTTATATTTTCCTGACTACTGACACCTGAATACTGACTACTATCCTGACCCCTGACTACTCCTGCTTTTAATTGGTTATTCATTTTTTAAAGCTTCTTTTTTATAAACAAATTAAAAATCACCCATAATCAATATGAGGTGATTAAATGATTAACAGTCTCGTGCGAGGAGCACTCATATACGTTGCGGTAATCGGGGCAGTCAGACTTATGGGAAAAAGACAGATAGGTCAGCTTCAGCCTTCAGAATTAGTGATAACAATAATTCTTTCTGAGGTTGCTGCAATGCCCCTTCAGAACAGCTCCGTTCCCCTTTTCACTTGTCTGGGTCTGGTTTTTCTTCTGGCATCCTTTGAAGTCATTTCCTCCGTTCTCAGCGTGAAATTTCCATCCTTCAGAAAGCTGATTCAGGGCAATTCTGTTCTTGTTATCAAAAACGGAGAAATTGTTCAGAAGGAGCTTGGACTCATCAGATACAGCGTTGATGACTTAACTGAAGCATTGAGGCTTAAGGATGTTTTTGACATTCAGAATGTTGACTTCGCTTATGTTGAAACCAACGGAGCAGTGAGCGTGAAGCTGAAAAAGGATTGTCGGCCACCAACAAACAATGATGACAAAACAGAAGACGGTCTTCTCCCCTGCCTTATTATAAGCAACGGAAAAATTGTTAAGCATGAGTTTGATTTGTGCAATATGACAGAGGCTAAGCTTCAGAAAATTCTTAAACAAAAAAAGCTTAATGAAAAGGATATTCTTCTGATGACAGCCGATTGCAAGGACCATTACTACATTGTTAAAAAGCAGGTGAACACGAAATGAAAAGACTATTGATTTCCGTTTTGCTTTTATCGCTGACCTTAGCCTTTTGCTTTTTTTCTTATTCGTTTCTTCAGAAAAAAACCGCCGAGCTTGATTCCGTGCTTTCTCAATGCAGTGACTTTATAAAAAGCAGCGACACAGAAAAAGCAGAGAAATCAATTGACGAGGCAAGAAGCTTCTGGAATGAAAATGAAAGCAAGTTCAGAATACTCGTTGAAGGTGCCTTTTGTGAAACCGTTGAAAACTGCCTTGACAGGTTGAGCTTCTGTTTCACGGAAAAGGAATATACCGAGGCAAAAAACAGCATAAATGAATGCAGAAACGCACTAAGACAAATTCTTGAGGTTGAGAAAATATCAATTGAGGTTGTTTTGTGAGAAAAAAATTAAAGGACATAATACCTCTGTTCACGGTATTGTGTCCTTTTAAGTTGGCGGGAGTCGAACACGATATGTCTCAAATGTCCGATTTCAAACGCCTTTGAAATTTTTCAAAGTTTAATGAGAGGGTATTTTTTTCTGTAACAAGGCATAAATTCGATGGAAGACTTGCGTCTTTCGAGAATTTTAACGCAGTTACAGGGAAAATAGACCTCATTAAACCATATCGGGTTCAGCTCTCGTCAACTTATTGATATTTCAGAAAATCTTTATTTCTTGCAGCAACCTCCCGCAAGGAAAAATAAAGCTGATTACGATACTGCCTTGGGTTTGAATAAACTCCGACAGCATCAATCCCAAGCCTTTCTGTAATATAAAGAGCTCTG
The DNA here is from genome assembly GCA_017472225.1 of Clostridia bacterium. Classification (GTDB taxonomy): domain Bacteria; phylum Bacillota; class Clostridia; order Oscillospirales; family Acutalibacteraceae; genus UBA6857. The sequence continues at coordinate 41,746 of JAFUQS010000056.1, forward strand.
TATAAGTGATACTTCTGAGTGATGATTATAACTCTGCTTGAGGGATAATCACGAAAAAGATTTTCCATGCTTTCCCCCGTGGAAAAGCCTGAATCATCTGTTACAATACGATCCTCTTCGAAGCCTTTTTCCAAACAGAATTCAACCATGGCACCAACCTCGTTATACTCGGGACCACTGTTGTCCCCCGTTAAAATGAGTTTTGCATTTTCACACTCATTAACAACTGCCATACCCTCAAGAAGTCTGTCCTCAAGCATATGAGAAGGCTTTCCGTCTTTGATTCCGCAGCCGAGAACCACCACATAATCTATGCTATCTGTCTCTGTTACCTCCCCGGAAGAAAATATCTTTTCATCCTGAGAAAAAATAACATAGAAATTAACCGTCAGAGCATAGGCACCGATAAGCCATATAATTATAAACAAGGATAATATTATCAGCTTTATTCGTTTTTTGGGTTTAAGCTTCACTTTCATTATTTCACCTTCCTGTTCTTTGATTAAATTATACGGTGAAATAAATCCGATATCAAGCTCTGTGAATGAATTGTAAGAATATCTTAAGAAAACAATCAGAGCCTTTGTTTTGAAGATTACACAGCCTTTTTACATTCAAAGCAAACCCATCCGCCTTCGGTGTGTCTTGCTTTGATTTCAAAGCCGTATTTATTGAAGGCATCGATAACATCCTGCTCTCTTGTGTCAATGATACCGGAGGTGATGAACACTGCATCATCCTTCATGAATGATGCCACATCCTTGCAGAACATAATGATAACATCGGCAACAATGTTTGCAACAACAACATCAAATTTGCCGTTTACCTTATCGGTAAGATTGCCCTGAAGAATTTTATATTCAGGTTCGCTGAAGCCGTTTGCTTCGCCGTTTTCCTGTGCAGTTTTCACTGCAAGGGCATCAATATCAACACCCGTAACCTGCTTCGCTCCAAGAAGAAGGGCTGCAATTGAAAGAATACCGCTTCCGCAACCGATATCAAGCACGGTTGTGCCTTCTTCTATATGCTTTTCAAGAGTCTGAAGACAAAGCCTTGTGGTTTCGTGTGTACCCGTACCGAAAGCGAGTCCCGGTTCAATGTTGAGTACCTTTCTGTCGCCTGCTTCATAATCATCCTCCCATGCAGGTCTTATGAGAAGCTTTTCACCAACGGGAATCGGATGGAAATACTGTTTCCAATTATTTTCCCAATCCTCATTTCTGCACTGATTCAAAACAATTTCATTGTCAATTCCCTCGGCAGAATATCTTTCACGAAGAAATGCAACAGCCTCCTGAGGATTTTCCTGAGGTGCAATATAAACATGGACAATTGCCTTTGTTCTGTCCTTTTGCAACAAATCCTCATCTATAAGATCGATATGGGCAATTTCCCATGCTTCCTTTTCAAGTTCACTGTAGTCCTCAATATAAATACCGTAAGGCACCACCATTGAAGCTATATCTCCTGCTTTGTCAACATTTTTTGCATCAACGCTGATTTTAACTTCTGTCCAGTCACTCATTGCTTTTCTCCTTTTTTAAAATTACTGATGAAAGAGCACCTATTTTTGCACTTTCGCCTTTCATTGTGCCGCCGAAAATCTGTCTTGCATAATGCCAATTTTCAGGCAGATAATAATCAATATCATGCTCGTTACGGTTAACGATAACCAGAATTTCATCCTTTTCGCCATATCTTACAAAGGCAAGGCAGCCCATTGCTTCCGATACGGTTGCATACTCACCTTTAACAAGGCAGTCACATTCCTTTCTCATTTTTCCGAGAGCCCTATAGTACTCCTGAAGCTCCGTATTTTCCTTGCCCCAAGGGAAGCAATAGCGGTTGAAGGGGTCTTTATAGCCCTGCATACCTGCTTCGTCACCGTAATAAACCGAGGGGACGCCCGGAAGGGTGAACTGAATCACCGAGGCAAGCTTCATAAGCTTCAAGCCAAACTCATACTGCTTTTCACTGAGATATCTTTCGCTTTGCCAATTTCTGTCCCTGTATTCGCAGCTTTCACCTGCCAATTGGGTTATGGCACGCATTGTGTCATGAGTTCCGATGTGATTCATCAGAACATCCACACAGCATTTAGGATAGTTTTCGGTAATTGTCATGATTTTGTTTGAAAAGCCTTCAACTCTGCCGCTTCTGATAAAGCTGATAATAGCTTCAGCAAAGGGATAATTCATAACAGAATCAAGCTGTTTTCCGCCGAAATATCTTCTTCTTTCGCCATAGCTGAATTTGTTTGAAGCATCCTCCCAAACCTCGCCGAGAACAAGCCCGTCATGTTTTTCATCCTTTACAGCCTTACGGAATTCGTCAAGGAACACATCGGGTAATTCATCAGCAACATCAAGCCGCCAGCCTCTTGCACCAAGCTTCAGCCATTTTCTTGCAATACCCTTTTTGCCTGCTATGTAAGAGATGAAATCAGGGCTTTCCTCCTTAACCTCAGGAAGAATACTTATCCCCCACCATGAATGGTAATCATCGGGGTGTTTTTTGAACTTATACCAATTATAATATGGAGAGTTCTTCGACTGATAAGCACCTGTTGTGTCATATCTGCCGTATTTGTTAAAATATATGCTGTCATCACCCGTATGACTGAATACACCATCAAGAATTACGGATATTCCCATTTTTTCTGCCTTGCGGCAAAGGGAAACAAAATCCTCCTGTGTACCAAGCAAAGGGTCAATATTTTCGTAATTTGAGGTGTCATATCTGTGATTGCTCTGAGCTTCAAAAATCGGGTTCAGGTATATACAAGTGACACCAAGAGATGCGATGTAATCAAGCTTTTCTTCAATACCCTTAAGGTCGCCCTGAAAATAGTCATTATTCAGCACCTTACCTTCGCTTGTAGGCCTCCAGAAGGGCTGAGAGAAAATATCGTCACGCAGAATTCTGTCTTCGGGTACATTATTCTTTTTCTGACCCGAAAAATAAAATCTGTCAGGGAAAATCTGATAAATTATTCCACCCTTGAGCCAATCGGGCGTGGAAAAGCCTTCAGCGTAAACTGATAACTGCCAATCATGTCTGCCCATTGAAAGTGTACCGTTGCAGTCACCGTTATGTCTTATAGTCACTCTGCCCCAAGGGGTATCGTACACAAAGTGATAGAAATATATTCCTGCGTTTTCAGCTTCGTAGGTACCTTCCCACCATTCCTCATTGTCGCCTTCCATTCTGAGCCAACTGAAGCCGTGATATATGTATCCGCCCTTATCTTCTTTTATTGCAAGATGAACGCCGGAGCACTGCAGATGCCGGGGAAGAATTATTCTGAATGTTATCTTCTGTTTTTCACACACGGCTCCGAAGGGGCTTTTATGAAGATTATTTCGGGAATTAAAGGGTATATATTCCATGTCACACCTCTGTGAAGTAATTATATAAGTATTTTTTGCATATAAATATACAAAGAATTTAAGAATGGTGGAAATGCTTATGTTTGTAATTTCAATAAAATCCGAAAAGCTAAAAAAAATTTTTGCAGCTTGCCTTGTTTTTGTGTTTGCTGTAATCGGCGGTATTGTTTATGTTTCAACAACCGAGGCTGCCCCCGTTTCCAACATTGGCGGAATTGTCATGAAGGCTGAAACGGCAGAGGATCGGATTTCCTTCTTTTCGCAGTTCGGCTGGGAAATTGATGAAGAACCGGTTGAAGTGAAGGAGGTTATTATACCAACTGAATTTGATGAAACCTACAGCGGATATAATGAGCTTCAGAAATCTCAGGGACTTGACCTTGAGCCTTATAAGGGTGTTCGTGTTAAGGCCTGGTGTTATGAAATCAAAAATTATCCCGGATATGAAAACAAGGAAAATCTCATTCACGGAAATATTCTTGTTTATGACGGCATTATCATCGGTGGTGATGTTTCAAGCACTGAGCTTGACGGCTTCATTCACGGATTCGCTTTGCCTTCAGCCGACACACAGTAATTCACGCTCAGGATTCTATTATCCAATCCTTGATTGTGTCAAGAAGACTTATTTCAACCGTTGCCTTCATGTATAAGCCGTCTTCACGGTATTCTTCAAACTCAACAACGCCTTCGTTTCTTATTCTTGCAGCAATTGCACCTGCTGAAAACGGTATAATAAGCTCCGTTTTTCTTCTTGTAGGCGGAAGCTCCTTCAATATTGCATTCAAAAGCTCGTCGAAGCCTTTTTCGTGAAGGGCGGAGATCATTACAGTCTTGCCGAAGGTGGGCATTGAATAAATGTCACCTACGAGGTCACATTTGTTCATAACGGAAATAACAGGCTTTCCCTGACAACCGAGCTCGTTAAGAAGATTTTTTGTCACTTCAAGATGCTCTGCCGCATGCTCGTCAGAGGCATCGCAAACATTGAGAATTACAGTTGCATGACTTGCTTCCTCCAAGGTTGACTTGAATGCTTCAACCAATTTATGGGGAAGCCTTCTTATAAGTCCTACGGTGTCAACAAGCATAACCTGTCTGCCGTCGGGAAGTGTCAATGCCCTTGAGGTGGGATCGAGAGTTGCAAAAAGCTTATTTTCGGAAAGCACCCCTGCATCTGTCAGAGCGTTCATAAGAGTAGATTTACCCGCATTGGTGTAGCCGACGATTGCAACGGTTTGTACGCCGTCTTTGGCTCTTCTTTTGTGCATCTGAGCTCTTCTTTTTTCAAGCTCCCTCAGTTCATCCTCAAGCTTCTGAACCCGCCTTCTGATATGTCTTTTATCGCTTTCGAGCTTTGTTTCACCGGGACCTCTTGTACCGATACCGCCGCCAAGCCTTGACAAAGCAGTACCCTGACCTGCAAGTCGGGGAAGCTGATATCTGAGCTGAGCAAGTTCAACCTGAAGCTTACCTTCGGCAGTTCTTGCACGCATGGCAAAAATATCAAGAATCAGCATAGTTCTGTCAATAACCCTGACACCGGTGAGCTTTTCAAGGTTCCTTTGCTGCGACGGAGAAAGCTCACTGTCAAAAATAAGAAGGTCAACCTCCTGACTCTGACAGAAGGCTATAATTTCAGCAAGCTTACCGACTCCCACAAAGGTAGCCTTCTCGGGAGTTTCTTTTTTCTGAATAACCTTGCCGATAACCTCTGCCCCGGCAGTGTGAGCAAGCTCCTCAAGCTCATCAATTGATGTTTCAGCATCAAATTCGCCTGTGTCAACACTGACAAGCAGAGCTTTTTCTGCTTCGGTTTTATTTTCGTAAAGAGCCATAGGTTTTCACCTCTTTGAATTAAATTTCTTCAAAATTAAAGCACAATCAGCTTCTTTTCGCAGTTTGTAAGGTTTACACAGCCATTATCAGCGACAAGGGCCATGTCTTCAATTCTCACACCGAATTCACCGGGAAGATAGATGCCCGGTTCAACAGTTACAATGTGACCTGATTTAAGTATTTCCTTGCTTGACGGATTTAATGTTGGAAGTTCGTGGATTTCAACACCGACTCCGTGACCGAGTCCGTGACCGAAAAATTCACCGTAGCCGGCATTTTTTATAATGTCTCTTGATACTGCATCAACCTCACTGCAAGGCACACCGGCTTTGATTTTTTCAAGACCTGCCAACTGTGATTTCAATACGGTTTCGTAAATCTCAACCTGTTTTGAGGACACTTCGCCCACTGCAACTGTTCTAGTCATATCCGAATGATAAAAATCAACAGTTGCACCGTAGTCCATAGTGATGAAGTCACCATTTTCAATTTTTTTGTCGGAAGGTACACCGTGAGGAAGTGAGCTGTTTTTGCCACTGACACATATTGTTTCAAAAGAAAGTGCTTCTGCACCGTTTCTGAGCATAAAATATTCAAGCTCAAGTGCAACCTCCTTTTCCGTCTTTTCCGTGGAAATGAAGGTGAGAATATGGTCGAAGGCTCTTTCGGCAATTCTTTGAGCTTTTACAATTGCATCAACCTGTGCCTGAGTTTTAATCTTTCTGATTTCGTCAATTGCACTGTCAAGCCTTCCGTCACATACGGTTTCGGCAAAATCCATTGCCTTTGCAATTTCGTTATATCTTGCAACGGTTGTTCTTTCGCTTTCAAGATGAAGCGTTGTGATACCAAGCTTTTTAAGAAGCTCTGAAATATCCGCTTTCATATTCCTGAGAAGAAGAATCTCGTCGCAGGAGATGATTTTATTCTGTGCAGCTTCAATGTATCTTGAATCGGTGAGGAAATATGATTTATCCCCTGTTACAACAAGATATCCGTTTGTTGAATGGAAGGATGTGAAATAACACACATTTTCCTCACTCATAATAAGAGCTGCAGTGGTTTTATCACTAAAAAAAGCTTTGAGCTTTTCTAACATTTATATCATTTCCTTTCATTAAAAAATCACCCAAGGGATGGAAGTCCTCGGGTGATTTTTCACTTAATTACTTAAATTTGCGCTTACGAGCAGCTTCAGACTTCTTCTTTCTTGCTACTGACGGCTTTTCATAATGTTCTCTTTTACGAACTTCCTGGATAATGCCATCACGTGAAGTCTGTCTCTTAAAACGTCTGAGAGCACTGTCGAGTGACTCGTTCTCTTTAACTTTTACCTGACTCATTTATATTTCCCTCCCTTACCTGTTAGCAGGGGTATATTTCCATTCAAGGATACGCAAACTATTATACAATAATGATTTTCTGTTGTCAAGAGAATTTCTGCAATAATATTGCACAATTGAAAGATTTTTGTTTATCTTGCAACGATATTGACAAGTCTGCCCTTAACATAAAGCTCCTTAACGATTGTTTTGCCTGCAATTTCAGAAGCGATTTTTTCATCGGCTTTTGCCATAGCAATTGCGTCTGCAGCTTCAACTTCAGCCGGAACATTCATTTTCGCTCTCACCTTGCCGTTAATCTGCACAACGATTTCAATTGTTTCATCAACACACTTTGCTTCATCATAGGTAGGCCACTGAGTTGAAGCGAGCATACCGTCTGCAAAAACAGCTTCGTTAATTTCTTCTGTTACATGAGGTGCAAAGGGATTTACAAGAAGAAGCAGTGATTTAAGCTCTGCCTTATTGATTGAACCCTTGGCATAAATTGCATTGAGAAGTGTCATAAGAGCTGCGATGGCTGTGTTGTATTTGAGAGTTTCAATATCTTCACTGACCTTCTTGATAGTCTTATGGAAGGAAGATGAAAGCTCAGGAGAGTATTCGTCGCCCTCTGCAAGAATTTCCTGAAGATTCCAGATTCTGTCAATGAATCTCTTACAGCCCTTAACTGAGTTTTCTGACCAGGGAGCTGCCTGCTCATAGTCACCCATAAACAGTACATATGTACGAAGCACATCTGCGCCGTAAACATCAACAACCTCGTTGGGGTCAATAACATTGCCACGTGATTTACTCATCTTGACACCGTCGGGGCCAAGGATAAGGCCCTGGGCAGTTCTTTTTGCATAAGGCTCTTCACAGGGAACAGCACCGATGTCATAAAGGAACTTGTGCCAGAAGCGTGAATAGATAAGATGGCGTGTTACATGCTCCATGCCGCCGTTATACCAGTCGATAGGCATCCAATACTTGAGCTTTTCCATATTTGCAAGCTCATTGTCATTGTGGGGGTCAATATAGCGAAGGAAGTACCATGATGAACCTGCCCACTGAGGCATTGTATCGGTTTCTCTCTTAGCCTTGCCGCCACACTTGGGACAGGTGCAGTTAACGAATTCATCAATTTTGGCAAGAGGGCTCTCGCCGTCCTGACCGGGCTCGAAGTTTTCAACCTCAGGAAGCTTCAAGGGAAGCTCAGAATAAGGAACGGCAACCATACCGCATTTTTCACAATGCACAATGGGGATAGGCTCGCCCCAATAACGCTGACGGTTGAATGCCCAGTCCTTCATTTTATACTGAACACCCTTCTCACCGATACCCTGCTTTTCCAATTCTTCAAGCACTCTTGCAATTGAGCTCTTTTTGTCTTTATAGCCATTGAGATAATCAGAGTTGACCATTTCACCGTCGCCTGTGTAAGCTTCAACCGAAATGTCACCGCCCTTGATAACCTCGATGATATCAATGCCGAACTTCTTTGCGAAATCATAGTCTCTCTGGTCGTGAGCGGGAACAGCCATAATTGCACCGGTACCGTAGCCCATCATTACATAGTCTGAAATAAAAATGGGGATTTCCTTGCCGTTGACGGGATTCACGGCAACAAAGCCGGAAAGCTTTACACCGGTCTTATCTTTAACAAGCTGAGTACGCTCAAACTCTGTCTTCTTTGCACATTCAGCTCTGTAAGCTTCAACCTCGTTGAAGTTGGAAATCATATCCTTATACTTATCGAGCATAGGATGCTCGGGAGCCATTACCATGAATGTTACACCGAAAAGAGTGTCGGGACGGGTTGTGTAAATTTTAAGTGTTTCTTCTGTATTCTTAACCTTGAAGTTAACAAAAGCACCTGTTGATTTACCAATCCAGTTTTCCTGCTGAAGCTTAATATTGGGAAGGTAGTCAACATCCTTAAGACCTTCAAGAAGCTTATCAGCATATTCTGTGATACGAAGGTACCATACATCCTTTGACTTCTGAACGATATCGCTGTGGCAGATGTCACACTTGCCGCCCTGTGAGTCTTCATTTGAAAGAACAACCTTACATGAGGGGCAATAGTTAACAAGGGTCTTATCTCTGAAAGCAAGACCGTTTTCGAACATCTTGAGGAAAATCCACTGTGTCCACTTGTAGTATCCTTCTTCTGTTGTGTCAACAACTCTCTTCCAATCAAAGGAGAAGCCTACTCTCTTGAGCTGACTTGTGAATTTTGCAATATTGTTATCGGTAACCTGTCTCGGATGGATGCCTGTTTTGATTGCGTAGTTTTCAGTAGGAAGTCCGTATGCGTCAAAGCCGATGGGGAAAAGCACATTGTAGCCTTCCATTCTGCGCTTACGTGACACAACCTCAAGACCTGAATAAGCCTTGATGTGACCGACGTGCATACCTGCACCGCTGGGATAAGGGAACTCAACAAGAGCATAAAACTTTTTCTTGTCAGAATTGTCCTTTGCTTCAAAAACGCCGGACTGCTCCCATTTTTCCTGCCATTTCTGTTCTGTCTGTTTGAAATCGTAATTCAAATTTATCACTCCGTTATATAAAAATCTAATAAATTTCAGTTTTATTCTTCCGTTACGATGTCGGAAATGTCAACCTCTTTTGCATCCTGCCAAAGTCTTTCAAGATTATAATATTCTCTTGTTTCGCCTGTGAATACATGAACAAGAACGCTGTTGTAATCAAGAAGAATCCAGCCCGTTGCCTTGCCTTCAATATGATAAGGCTCAACACCCTTTTCCTTCATTTCAAACTCAACCTCATCGGCGAGTGACTTGACATGAGTGTTCGATGTACCTGAGCAGATGATGAAATAATCGGCAACAATTGAATGTTCCGTAATTTCAAGTGCTTTGATATCTTTTGCCTTCTTTTTATCGAGAACCTTGACAATTTCTCTTAAAACTTCGAGCTCTGTCATTGAATTTTCTCCTTTTCCATTATTAGTTCATTATAATATTCAACACTGTCTGTATGAATCAGCTTTTCCTTTTTGGAAAGAGATTTAAATGAAAACTTGAGTGCATAAAGTGCAGCCTCGTCAAGACCTTTGTTTAATGAAAGGTCACGCATTATGTCAACATCCTCATAATCTCTTTCAACTGAAATATAGTCGGCAATGTATACTACCTTTTCAAGCAAGCTCATACCTGCTCTGCCGGTGGTGTGGTATCGCACGGCATTGAGAATATCCTCGTCGCTGATACCCATTTCCAAACGAAGATAACATTCACCTGCCATGGCGTGCCAGAGCTTTTTGTTCTCTTTCTCTGTGCGACTCAGTATTATACCACCTTTTTCCATGATTTGCAACTGTTCTTTGTCACTTGCATTTTTCATAATATCATGCACAAGACCTGCAAAATATGCTTTTTCCGAATCCGCACCGTATTTTTTTGCAAGTTGTGAAGCACTGTCCGCAACATTAAGAGAGTGGATGTATCTTGTTTCAATAAGTCTTTCCTTCAAGATTTTTTTCAAATCGGCATATTTATCCGTATAAATATTATTGTCCATTATATATTTACTGACCTCATTTTTGAGAAAATTTTCGGTGCTCTCCCCTGATTTTATTCTGTGCCTTACATCCGTTGAGCTGCAGACAAAAGCATTAACATGAGAAATTATGATTTCATTTTCTTTTAAATTCAATGTGTCCTTTGCATATGACAAAAGATTATCGGCAGAAATGTCCGTTTCTCTTGTGGCAACACAAAGTGTTACACTTTTGAGAATTTCCTCATATCTGTACCACTTATGAAAGCTCAGAAGCATATCGGAGCCGATAATCAGAAACAGCTCATCGTCGGGGTAACACTTTTTCAGCTCCTCTACCGTAAGAACAGTGTAGCTTTTTCCCTTCCTTTCAATTTCAAGGTCACTGACTTCAAAATACTCCTCTCTGAATGCAAGGCGGCACATATTGAGCCTGTGGGCTTCACTTGCAAGGTCACTGCCCTGCTTATGAGGCGGAGTGAAAGTAGGGATAATCAGAATTTTATCAAGGCAAGCCGATTTTTTCATATCTTCGGCAAGTCTTTTGTGTCCGAGATGAGGCGGATTGAAGGTTCCGCCGAAAATACCGATTCTCATTTATCTTTTGCCCTTCGTGCTTGCTGTAAAGCGGAATTTTTTGCTTTCTCTTTTTTCTGCAAGTGCTTTTTCTCTTTTAAGCTTTGCAGCTTTTTTGATGTTTTTCTCTTTTTGAATTGCCTTTTCACGAAGCTCGGGGCTTTCTCTGTAAAGTACAATTACACCGCCGATAACCTGAATAACCTCAGCACCTGTTGCCTTTGCAAGCTCGTCTGCAGTTTCTCTCGGGGTGATTGGTGAAGATTCAAGCAGAACCTTGACTTTAATCAGCTCTCTTGCTCTGAGTGCATCATCAGTCTGCTTAATAAGAGCATCACTCATTCCGCCTTTACCAACCTGAAAAAGAGGTTCAAGGTGATTTGCCTGTGCTCTGTACTGTGCTCTTTCTTTACCTGTCATTTATATGCTCCTTAAAAGTAGTAGTTTTTAATATTTCAATATCAGTCTGAAGTGATTTCGAGTTTTTCTCTGAGTTCTTTCAGCGCATTACCTCTGTGGCTGATTGCGTCTTTTTCTTGTGCAGAAAGCTCTGCAAAGCTTTTATTGCCGACCATAAACAGCGGGTCATAGCCGAAGCCGTTGTCCCCTCTTTTTTCATAGCCGATTCTGCCTTCACAGGTGCCTCTTGCGGTGATTTCTCTGCCGTCAGGGAAGCTGACACAGATGGCACATTCAAATCGTGCCGTTCTTTTTTCGTCGGGTACATTTTTGAGATTTTGGAGAAGCTTTCTGTTATTGGCTTCATCATCACCGTGTGTTCCCGAATATCTTGCGGAATATACACCCGGCTCACCGCCCAAAGCATCAACGCAAAGTCCGCTGTCATCTGCAATGCAGGGAAGTCCGCTTTCCTTGCAGCCTGCCTGAGCTTTTATTCTTGCATTATCAAGAAAAGTCTCGCCGTTTTCCTCCACATCCGTAAGCTCTATTCCGAGCATTGTGTCTGTTACAGCCTCATAGCCCATCGGCAAAAGGATACGCTCCATTTCCTTGAGCTTATGCTTATTATGTGTTGCAATTATAATTTTCATTTCAATCAGTCCTCATCTGCGTGGGTTACGGAAGTATCTTCAAACAAAGCCTTTGCAAATACCTTTGGCTTGAAGGGCTGAATGTCGTCAATCTGTTCACCGACACCAATAAACTTAACGGGAAGCTTCAGTTCATTCTTGATTGTGAGAACAACACCGCCTCTTGCCGTGCCGTCAAGCTTTGTAAGAGCAATACCGGTAAGCTCTGCAACATTCATAAATTCCTTTGCCTGATTGACTGCATTCTGTCCTGTTGTGGCATCAAGCACAAGCAGAATTTCACGGTCAGCATAGGGAAGCTCTTTTTCAACAACCCTGTAAATCTTGCCAAGCTCGTCCATAAGATTCTTTTTGTTGTGAAGTCTGCCCGCTGTATCGCAGATGATAATGTCACAGTCACGGGAAATACCTGCGGCAATTGTGTCATAAACTACTGCGGCAGGGTCTGCGCCTTCCTTATGCTTAACAATGTCAACCCCCGCTCTTTCAGCCCAGATTTCAAGCTGTTCAATTGCAGCGGCTCTGAAGGTATCGGCAGCACCGAGGATAACCTTTTTACCTTCTTTTTTATACATTGCGGCAAGCTTACCGATGGTGGTGGTTTTACCCACACCGTTAACACCGATAACAAGAATAATTGAGGGAATTGTTATAAGTCCCATATCCTCACCGCCGTCAATCATATCGGCAATGATATCTGAAATAATCATTTTTGCGTGCTTCGGATTGCGCACCTCGTTATGGTTAACTCTTTTTCTGAGCTCTGCAACAATGTCGGTTGCAGTTTTCATACCGACATCGCCCATGATGAGAGCTTCTTCAAGGTCATCGTATAAATCGTCTGTGATTTCTTCATAGGCACCGAGAACATCCTCAATTCTGCCTGTCATACCCTCACGGGTTTTTTTAAGGCCGAAGCCAAGTTTTTTGAATATACCCATTGTTTTTCCTCCTCAGGATAAGAGTATCGTTCTTTTATTGTGTAATACCCAATTTTTTAGCAAGCTCTGCTGTTTTAAGCTCAAGAAGCTTTGAAACACCCTGCTCCTGCATGGTGATACCGTAAAGCATATCAGCTTCTTCCATGGTACCCCTTCTGTGAGTGATGAGAATAAACTGTGTGTTTTCTGTCATTCTTCTCACATACTGAGCGTATCTTGTAACATTGACATCGTCAAGCGCAGCCTCAACCTCGTCAAAAATGCAGAAGGGTGCAGGATTTACCTTCATGATAGCAAAAAGAAGTGCAATTGCCGAAAGTCCCTTTTCACCGCCTGAAAGAGAATCAAGACGCTTAACCATTTTTCCGGGAGGCTGAAGCTTGATATCAATATTGCTTTCAAGCACATCTGTCGGATTTTCCAATATAAGCTCTGCCTTGCCGCCGCCGAAAAGCTCACGGAAGGTGTCATTGAAGTTCTCGTTGATTCTGATGAACTGCTCACGGAACTGATGACTCATTTTATAAGTCAGTTCTTCGATAAGACGGATAAGCTCCTTCTTGCTCTTTTCAACATCTTCAACCTGTCCCGACATAAACTCGTAACGCTCTTTGACTTCCTTATATTCCTCAATTGCACCAAGGTTAACAGAGCCCAAATGTCTGATTGAGTTTTTTAGTTCATGAAGTCTTCTTTGAGCGCCCTTGGGATCCTCCGGCTTTTCACCGATGGCCTCAGCTTCACGCTTTGTAAGCTGATATTCATCATAGAGCTTATTGACAGTGTCATCATATTCCTTCAGCATGGTTTCCTTGCGTTCTTCAAGTCTTGCCTTTTCTCCGCCAATCTGTTCCCTTTCGGAAGACTTGGCTTTTTCCCTTATACGGAGTGACTGAGACCTTTCTTCCTTTTCACTGCGCTTTTTATGCAAGGAAACAATTTCCTGTTTTGACTTTTCCGTTTCAAGGCGAAGCTTTTCTGAAAGGCTCTTCAGCTTTTCAATTTCTTCCTCAATTTCCTTGTTTTTCTCTCTGATAAGCTCAATTTCCTTATCGAGCTCCTTGTCCCTGTCTTCCTGGCTGACAAGCCTTGCCTTGAGCAGTCCCATAGCCTGCTGCCTTGCTGAAAGGTCCTTATCGGCAACATGAACATCAAGGTTGAGCCTTGAAATTTCAGATGATATTTCTTCCCTTTTTTATGAAAGCTCCGTTTTTCTGCCTGAAAGGGAAAGAAGCCTTTTTTCGGCATTTCCTATTTCTTCGGAAAGCTTTTCCGTTTGCTCTTTCTTTGCTTCAATTGATTTTTCAATTGAAGAAATTCTTTCATCGGCACTGTTTTTCTCACTCTTCAATTCATTAAGGTCATTTTTTGCAGTAAGAAGCTGCTGTGAAATAAGATTATATTCACCCTCAAGACGGATTTTTTCTTCCTGAAGATTTGAAAGCTCTGCTTTTTCGTTTTCAAGCTCTGCAGTGAGCTTTCGGATTTCATTGCAAAGCTTATCGTAAGACTCCTGCTTTTCTGCAAGCTCCTGAGTGAGCTTTTTGTCCTTTTCCTTCAGGCGTTCAATTTCGGTGCCTCTTGAAAGAATACCTGTACTCTGAGCCTGAGAACCGCCTGTCATTGAGCCACCCGCATTGATAACCTGTCCGTCAAGAGTAACGATTTTGAAGCGATGCTCATATTTTTTGGCAATTGCGATTGCTGAGGTCAGATCTTCACAGACAACAACCTTGCCTAAAAGTGAAGATATAATTTCAGCATAGATATCCTTATATGTGATCAGATTTACGGCAGTGTCAATATAACCGTAGCAATCATCAAGATTTTTTTCATCGAGTGATTTTCCTTTAATTGCCGAAATCGGTTGGAAGGTTGCACGGCCTGCATTACCTGCTTTGAGAAAGTTGATTGCATTTTTTGCATCGTTTTCAGTATCGGTAACAATGTTCTGGATTGAATTGCCCAATGCAGTTTCAATTGCAACAGCATATTCACTTTTAACTGAAATAAGCTGTGAAATTGTGCCGTGGATACCCTTTAAAGCTCCCTTCTGGCTTTCCTTGATGACCTTTTTAACGGCACCGGAATAGCCTTCCATGTTCTTTTCGAGTTCTTCAAGCATTTTGATTTTTGAAATTGTACGCTGAGCTTCAAAGGTTTTATCGTCAAGCTCTTTTTTAAGAGAATCTGCCTTTTCGTTTTTACCGTTAAGGCGCAGACTATAGCCGTTGACAGCGTTGGTACATTCGGCAATTTCTTTTTCGCATTTCTGTTTTTCAAGCTCGATTCTGCCGTTTTGTGAGGATAAATCATCAACGATTTCCTGTTTACCGATAACAAGGCTTTCAATTGTTTCTACTCTTGTTTTAATTTCAGTAACCGAGGAAAGAAGGGTTGAATGAACAACTCTTGCATCGGAAAGCTCATTCGTAAGCACAGCAATGTTTTTTGAAATTTCAGCACTTTCTTCATCAAGATTGCCGCCTTCAAGCTGCATTTTTTCAAGAAAGTCCCTTGTTTTTTGAAGCTCGGTGCTCTTTTCCTCACGAATTCTTCTGATTTGAGAAATCAGCTTTTCTTCTGTTTCAATTTCCTTCAGAAGCTGCTTACGGTTGCTTTCTGAATCAGTTCTGTCCCGTCCGATTCGGTCAATCGTTTCATTATTATGCTCAATTGAGTTTCTGAGAACTGCTTGCTCACTCATTGAAGAAGCAGCCTTTTCTTCTAATTCGGAAATACCGTTTCTGATTTCATCAATTCTGATATTGATATTCTGAGTGTCGGTCATACACTGCTCAATCATACTTTCAATTTCAGAAAGCTCACCTTCAGCACTGTCATACTGATTTTGTGCAATTGCAATTTTATCCTGCTGAGCACTCAAATCTGCCTTTAATTTATCAATGTTATAAAGCCACAGACCGATTTCTATGGTCTTCTTTTCTTCTGCAAGAACAATGAATTTTTCTGCCTTTTCACTCTGATGCTTCAACGGGCCGATACGACTTTCAAGCTCTGTGAGAATATCTCTCAGGCGCACAAGATTTTCTTCCGCCTGAGAAAGCTTTTTGAGTGAATCGTTTCTTCTGTATCTGTATGAGGATATACCCGCTGCCTCCTCAAGCATTTCACGGCATTCCTTACCCTTACCGCTGACCATATCGGCGATTTTGCCCTGGCTGACCATTGAATAACCGTCCCTGCCGAGACCGGTATCCATAAACAGTTCATGAACATCCTTGAGCCTGACGGCAATACCGTTGATTTTATATTCACTTTCGCCTGAGCGATAGTATTTTCTTGTTACGGATACCTCGTCTGTGTCATAGCCCTTGAGTGCTCTGTCCTTATTATCAAGGCGCAATGTTACCTGAGCAAAGCCGTGAGCCTTACGAAGCTTCGTTCCGTCGAAGATAACGTCTTCCATTTTAGATCCACGCAAGGACTTGCTTGACTGTTCGCCGAGCACCCATCTGACAGCATCGGAAATGTTACTTTTTCCGCTTCCGTTAGGTCCCACGACAGCTGTTATGCCTTTGCCGAAATTAAGAGTAGTTTTTTCGGGAAAGGATTTGAAGCCCTGCATTTCAAGTGCTGTTAATGTCATAAATTTTTAACCTCGCACACTTATTTTATATTTTTCAAAATCGTTTTGCACTATACTGACCTTAAAGCCGAGTCCGTTCAGCTTTTTCAAGTTGCTTTTTTTCTGTCCCGTAAGCTGAGAAACAAACCTTCTGCCTACGGTGATTTCTATGTCTGTCGATTCTATGTTCTTCTTTTCGATTTCATCAAGGACAAGCCTTAAATATATTCTGCTTTCGCAGATTTCACGGAACGCAGGATGATATACACCTGCAACGAAGCCTTCCTCAACATTCCCTCCCGAGTGAAGACCGAGGCGGATAACTCTTATATCATTTTCATGAAACAACATAAGAAGCTTTGCACAAAGCTCTGCCGCTTCATCAAGACACTGAGGCTGATACTTTCCTTCACGGTACAACCGTGAAAGCTCCGTATTTTCGAGCACAACGGTGGGATAAATTCTTGCGGTGTCAGGTGAAAGGGAGATGAGCTTTTCTGCAGTTTCAAGTGCACCTTCATCATTATCACCGAAAAGCCCGGTCATCATCTGCACACCGAATTCGAAGCCATGCTTTTTAATTTTTTCTGCCGCTTTCACAACATCCTCAGCCGTGTGTCCTCTTTTGTTGAGAGAAAGCACTCTGTCATTCATGCTCTGGCAACCAAGCTCAATTGAGCTCACACCGTAAAATGAGAGAAGGTCGAGCATCTCGTCACTTATACAGTCAGGTCTTGTGGAAATCCTGATTCCCTTGAAAAGGCCCTTATCAACATATTCCTTGGCTTTTTTTAAAAGGCAGAGCATATATTCCCTGTCGATTGCAGTGAAGCTGCCACCGAAAAAAGCGATTTCACCTTCATTACAATCGGCTGAACTCAAGGCTGTCTGAACTGCCCTTTCAACATCCTCAGCCGTGGGTGGTACAACTTTGCCTGAAATTGTTTTCTGATTACAGAAGCTGCAACGGTGGGGACACCCCATATCAGGCACAAACAAAGCTACATTGATATGCTTCAACTTTTGATACCCATCAGCTCAAGAGCCTGCTTTGCAGCCTGCTGCTCAGCAATTTTCTTGCTTCTTCCGGTGCCGCAGCCGATAACATTACTGTTAAGGTTAACTTCAACCTCAAAGCGTTTGTTGTGATCCGGTCCGCTTTCACCCACAAGCGTGTAGGAAAGATGCTCATCAGGATTTTTCTGAATGATTTCCTGAAGCTCGGTTTTGTAGTCACGGATGCTCATCTGCTGAGTTGCTGACTTTTTAACAAAATCAAGAACAAACTTTCTTGCTTCATCAAGTCCGCCGTCAAGATATATAGCAGCAATGACTGCCTCAAAGGCATCAGCAAGAATTGAAGCTCTGTTTCTTCCGCCCGTATTTTCTTCACCTCTGCCAAGATAAATATATTTGCCAAGTTCAATTTCCTTTGCAAAGCAGAAAAGAGACTTTTCACAAGCACACGCTGCTCTTTTTTTGGTCATCTCCCCTTCGGGAAGGTGCTTGACATTATGATAAAAATATTCCGCAGTGATAACACCGAGAACTGAATCCCCCAAGAATTCAAGCCTTTCATTACATTCCCTTGAAGGCTGTTTTTCGTTTGCATAAGAGGAATGGGTAAGAGCAGTTTCAAGAAGATTTATGTTATTGAATTTATAGCCTATTTTCTTTTCAAAATCGCTGATATTCATTCTTCTTCACATCCTTTCAAATAATTCTCTAAATCCTTGATACCTCTCTGAGCGAGAGCCATATATCTTTCTTTTTTATCCCTGATTTTCGGCTCAATCGGCGGCAAAACACCAAAGTTTGCACCCATAGGCTGAAAATTCACTACACTTTCATCGCTGATATATCTTGAAAGTGCGCCTATCATTGTGGTTTCGGGAAAAATAACCGTTTCCTTTCCCTCAAGCCGCCTTGCCATATTAAGCCCCGCCATTATACCCGAGGATGCCGACTCCATATATCCTTCAACACCGGTAATCTGCCCTGCAAAGAAAAGCTCGGGCCTTGCTTTGAAGCTGTAGTCACCGTTCAGAAGCCGTGGCGAGTCGATAAAGGTGTTTCTGTGCATAACACCATAACGGACAAACTCGGCACTGTGAAGGGCAGGTATCATAGAGAAAACTCTTTTCTGCTCTGGGAATTTAAGGTTGGTCTGAAAACCGACAAGGTTATAAAGAGTACCCTTGCTGTTTTCTTTTCTGAGCTGCAGAACAGCCCACGGTCTGTGACCTGTGCGGGGATCACGGAGTCCGACAGGCTTCATTGGACCGAAGCGCATCGTATCCTTACCACGGGAAGCTAAAACCTCAATCGGCATACAGCCCTCATAAAAATCCTTTCGTTTATCGAAGGAATGAAGCGATGCACCCTCGGCATTTATCAGTTCATCATAAAAGGCTTCATATTCTTCCTTATTCATGGGACAGTTGATGTAATCATCGTCACCGCCTCTTTCATAGCGTGAAGCCGTAAATGATTTTTCGGCATCGATGCTTTCCAGGGTGACGATGGGTGCTGCTGCATCGAAAAAGTGAAGTCCTTCACCGCAAAAAGCTGCGATATCCTCACTTATGGTGTCGGATGCCAAGGGTCCCGCCGCAACAATTACATTTCCCTCAGGAATTTTTTTGACTTCCTCGTTTATGATTTCGATATTTCCGTGATTTCTGATTTTTTCTGTTATGAGCCTTGCAAATTCATCTCTGTCAACAGCAAGAGCACCACCGGCGGGTACCTCACACATATCGGCACATTCCATACAAACTGAGCCCAGGCGACGCATCTCCTCTTTAAGAAGCCCCGCAGCAGATTCAAGCCTTTTTGCCTTCAGTGAATTTGAACACACAAGCTCTGCAAGAAGCGGAAGATGGTGGGCAGGTGAAAATTTTTTCGGCTTCATTTCATAAAGCTTTACTTTAAAGCCTTTATTTGCCAACTGCCATGCAGCTTCAACGCCTGCAAGACCGCCACCGATAACAACAACCTGCTCACTCATTTTCTTCACCTCTTTATAATCATTCTTCTTTTGTCTTTTTTCTTTTTGCCTTACCCTTATAGCCGCACTTTTCATCAAGGCAGGAAAGAACTCCTCCCTTTGCCTTGAAAAGAGATTTGCCGCAATTGGGACATTTCTCTTCTGTAGGCTTATCCCATGTCATGAAATTGCAATCAGGCCAATTGTCGCAGCCGAAGAAGGTGTATCCCCTCTTTGACTTTTTGGAGATAACCTTGCCGCCGCATACGGGACAGGTTGCACCTGTTTCAACAACAAAGGGCTTTGTTGTTTTACATTCCGGATAGCCCGGACAAGCAAGGAACTTGCCGAAGCGACCGGTTTTGACAACCATCATTCTGCCGCATTTTTCACAGGGAATATCGGTGATATCCTCCTGAAGCTGAATTTTAACGCCTTCCATTTCTTTTTTTACCTTCTGAAGATTGACTTCAAAGTCATCATAGAAATCATGAAGCATTCTGATGTAATCAAGCTCACCTTCACCCACAAGGTCAAGGTTTGATTCCATCTGTGCGGTGAATTTGACATTTACGATATTCTTGAACTTCTCCTTGAGAAGATTTACGATTGCTTCGCCAAGCTCTGTGGGAATAAGCTGTTTTGATTTTCTTTCAACATATTCACGCTTGACAATCGTTGAAATTATCGTTGCATAGGTACTCGGTCTGCCCACACCGTTTTCTTCAAGTGTTTTGATGAGAGATTCTTCTGTATATCTTGCGGGAGGCTGAGTGAAATGCTGAATTTTGTTAAGCTCCTTGTTTTTCACTGTTTCATTCTTTGTGAGCCCTTCGGGAAGCTTGCTTTTTTCATCGCCGTCATCAATATTGTAAAGCACTGTAAAGCCGTCAAATTTAACAGAATATCCGCTTGCTGTGAAAATGCAGTATTTTTCTTCAGGTTCACCTGACACGGTACTTCTGATTTCAAGCTTTGATGTGTTCTGAACACAGGAAGCCATCATTGAAGCCACAAAGCGGTTCCAGATGAGTGTGTAAAGCTTGTACTGCTCTGCAGAAAGGCTTGCTTTAACCTTATCGGGAGTAAGGGATACCGTTGAAGGTCTGATTGCCTCATGACCATCCTGAGCGTTGCTTCTTGATTTATAATATCTGGGCTTTTCGGGAAGGTATTTTTCACCGTAAGTGCCTGAAATGAATTCAGCCGTTGCAGCTCTCGCTTCCTCGGAAACACGAAGGGAGTCGGTTCTCATGTAAGTGATAAGACCGATTGAGCCGTAGCCTTCAATGGTAACGCCTTCATAAAGCTCCTGGGCAATTTTCATTGTTCTTTCAGCTCTGAAGCCAAGCTTTCTTGAAGCCTCCTGCTGAAGAGTTGAAGTGATGAAGGGAGGGGCAGGATTCTTCTTTCTTGTGCCGTTTTTAAGTGAGCTGATATAATATGAAGCTCCATCAAGACGGGAAAGAATTTCATTTACCTCCGCTTCGTTTTTAAGGCTCACCTTACCCTTTTCGTCACCGTAAAACTCGGCTGTGATAACCTTTCTTGAAACGGAGAATCTGCCTTCGATTGTCCAATACTCTTCAGGATTGAAGGCACGGATTTCGTTTTCTCTGTCCACAATCATTCTCACGGCAACGCTCTGAACACGGCCTGCCGAAAGACCTCTTCTGATTTTCTGTGACACGAAGGGACTTAATTTATAACCGACAAGTCTGTCAAGAATACGCCTTGCCTGCTGGGCGTTTACAAGGTCAAGGTCAACCTTTCTCGGGTTTGCCATACCATTTCTGACACCTGTTTTTGTGATTTCGTTGAAGGTCACACGGTTGAACTTATTAAGGTCAAGACCGAGAATTTCGGCAAGATGCCATGAAATTGCTTCTCCCTCACGGTCAGGGTCAGTTGCAAGATAAACCTCGTCACTGTCGGCAACGGCTGCCTTCAGCTCCTTAACGAGCTTTTCCTTTCCCTTTACTATGTTATACTTCGGTGCGAAGTCATTTTTAACATCTACGCTGAGTCTTGCCGCAGGCAAGTCTCTTATATGACCCTTGGAAGCAACAATGTTGTATCCGCTTCCAAGATAATTTTTAAGGGTTTTTGCTTTGGAGGGTGACTCCACGATTATAAGATTTGCCATTTATTTTCACCTTTTCGTTAAGATTAGATTATTTTATATGTACCGGGCCCGTCACCTGCAACAAAGCCTTCAAGCTCAAGCTCCGTTAACGCAGCAAGAACCTTTCCGGTTCCAAGGTGGGACAGCCTTTCAATTTCGTCAAGTGTCAATACACCGTCGGACATTATATTATACACTATTTCAGCAGTTTTAGAAATAGTTTCAGGAAGATTTTTTCTTATATTTTCCTCTGTTTCCGTAATTTTTTCCTCTGGTTTGGATTTTTCTTTGTTTACAGTCGGCTCCTTCACTGATTTTTTGCTGAATTCGGATTCAGAATCAATTTTCGGAAAGGGATTGCCGTTTTTTATGAGAATTTTTTCTTTTGTGTATTTTTCGGCAAAATAATGAGAAAGAATATCCACATGAGAAAATACAGGCTTTGCACCCTCAGATAAAAGCTGATTTGAGCCTTCAAAGTTTCCGCTGTCAATATCACCCGGCAGCACGAACAAATCTCTGCCCTGCCTTCTGGCATGACGGGCAGTGCTGAAGGTTCCGCTACGATCTGCAGCTTCAATGATAACCACAGCTCTTGAAAGAGCTGACACTATACGATTCCTTTCGGGAAAGGTTTTTGCACCGACATCCGTAAAGGGTGGATATTCAGTTATGAGAATTCCGTTTTCCGACACTGCTTTTCTTAACGCTCTGTTTTCAGCCAGATATTTTGTACCGTGACCGCAGCCCATTACAAGCACAGTTTTTCCGCCACATTCAAGAGCAGTACGATGTGCAACGCTGTCAATTCCCAAGGCTCCTCCGCTGACAATCAGCGTGTTTTTCTCCCTGACGAGCCCTGAAACGATTTTTCTTGCAGCCTCCTCACCGTATACACAGGGAGTCCGTGAACCGATGACGCTGATAATGAATTCGCTTTTCAGCACCGATACATCACCACGGCCAAAGAGCACTGCCGGATAATTTTTTATGTTAAGCAGAGTCTTCGGATAAAATTCACTTTCCGGAGTGAGGATATGAATACCGTATTTCTTGCATTGAGAAATAATCTTTTCACATTCGCAGAGATTCTTGTTGAGCAGCTTTTTCTTAACAGTTTTTCTGTTACGAAGAAAATCACAAGTATTAAGCTCCTGCTCATCTGCTTCATATAAAGCTTTTGCAGAATTAAAATGAGAGATTATATCCTTTATGTCATATGCCGATCCGACCGTTTCCCGGAGCCAGAGCCAATAAATCGTATTATCCATTTTTACCTCATCATTTCCCACATGGTGATTGCCGCCGCCATGGATGCATTGAGTGATTCGGCTCTGCCGAGCATTGGTATTGTCACCTTTTCACAAAGGGAAAACACCTTTTCCGTAACACCGTTACCCTCATTGCCGATAACAGCAACAACACCGCCGGACATATCACATTCCGTAATTTTTTCAGCCTTGCTTTCAGGGGTTGTGGCATAAAGCTTCATGCCTTTTTTTCTGAGCTGTTCAAGAACTTCACAAAGGTTATCACATTCGGTTATGCTGAGCCTTAAAAGAGAACCCATTGCGGCACGCTGACTTTTCGGACTGAATCTGTCACAACAGCCGCACAGAATTGCACCGTCAATGCCCAAAGCCTCCGCAGTTCTTGCAATTGCCCCTAAATTTGACGGGTCCTGAATATTTTCAAGAGCTATATATTTACCCGAGGGGTTGATTTCACTGTTCTGCTTTTTCATTCTGCAAAGGCAGAAAAAGCCCTGACTTGTTTCTGTCTGAGCGAGCTTTGCTTCAACTGAGTCGGAAATTTCAAAATAAGCTCCGGCTTTTTCACAAATCAGAAGAACATCCTGATTGTTCCTTTCAATTGCCTTTTCTGTGAAAAAAGCGGCTTCAATTTCCACACCCGTCAAGGCTGCATCACGACAAAGCCGAAGCCCCTCAAGAAAGAAAAGCCCCTCTTTTTTTCTGTGTTTTGCCGATGAAGCAATTTTAACTGCAAGCTTGATTCTGTCATTGGAAGCGCTGTCAATTCTGAGCAAAGCCTTCCCCTCCTTTTTTCCGTAGGATACAAGATTTAGCGGTCAGGCGCAATATTCTGACCGATAAATCCTATATCCTAAACCTATTGATAAAAACACAAATACGCCCGAGAAGAAATTCTCGGACGCAATTTACTTTAAATTAAAGAGCTGCCTTTGCCTTTTCAACAAGAGCTGTGAAAGCTGCGGGATCAGCAATTGCAATTTCTGAAAGCATTTTTCTGTTAAGAGTGATGTCTGCTTTCTTAAGGCCGTTCATAAATGTTGAATAGTTCATGCCGTTTGCCTTGCAAGCTGCTGAGATTCTTGTGATCCAGAGACGACGGAAATCTCTCTTCTTCTGCTTTCTGCCGATGTATGCATAGTTACCTGACTTCATAACAGCCTGCTTAGCTGTTTTGAAGAGGCTGTGCTTTGAGCCGTAATAGCCCTTTGCAAGCTTTAATACTTTATTTCTTCTCTTACGAGTCATCATTGCGCCTTTAATACGAGCCATGATTAAGTACCTCCGTTATGATAATATTTGATTTAAAGATGAATTTTCGAATTATTTGTAAGGAATAAGACGCTTAATCTGCTTCTCGTTTGTCTTGTCAGCAACAACTGTTGTACGAAGACCTCTCTTACGCTTTGTGTTCTTCTTTGTAAGGATGTGTGATTTGTTTGCATGGTAACGGATGGGCTTACCGTTCTTGGAAAGCTTAAAACGTTTTTTTGCACCGCTGTGTGTCTTAATTTTAGGCATTGTAAAATTCCTCCTGTTATTACTTTTTCGGCTTAGGTGCCAGGAACATCATCATTGATTTACCTTCTAACTTTGCAGCCTTTTCAACATTACCGAATTCTGAGCAAGCGTCGGCAAAGTCCTTCATGGTAACAAGACCGTTCTGTGTGTGAGCCATTTCACGACCCCTGAAGCGGATTGAAACCTTAACCTTGTTGCCGCCTGTAAGAAAGCGCTTTGCGTGATTGACCTTTGTTTCGAAGTCATGCGTATCAATATTGAGTGAAAGTCTGATTTCCTTGATTTCAACTGTGTGCTGATTTTTCTTTGCTTCCTTTTCACGCTTTGTCTGTTCAAAGCGATATTTTCCGTAGTCCATAATTTTACATACGGGCGGAACTGCCTGAGGAGCAATTTTAACAAGGTCCAGATTCTTTTCCTCTGCGATTTTAAGAGCTTGTTCTGCAGACATAATTCCAAGAGCCTCACCGTCATTCATGATAACTCTCAGTTCCTTGTCACGGATCTCTTCATTGATTTGCATTTCTTTGATAGCGATGTTCATACACCTCCAAAAATTTTTGACTTTCGTCATAAAAATCAAAGCGTGAACGCAGTTACGTTCACGCTACAATACACTAAAAAAATCTTAGCCTATTGACCCATGCGGAACCTTATCCCATAGGTGAGAACGAACTGCTCTGCTTTGTTGTGCTCAAGTATGTTATCACAAAGATAAGGTTTTGTCAATAGTTTTTTTAATAGTTTTTTGATATTTTTTCATTTAATAGGCAATACCCACGGAATCAAGATATTCTTCAAGGCAAAGTCCGCTGTTTTTGATTTTTTCGGCATATTCAACACCAAC
Organism: Clostridia bacterium; assembly: GCA_017472225.1. Lineage (GTDB taxonomy): Bacteria > Bacillota > Clostridia > Oscillospirales > Acutalibacteraceae > UBA6857. The sequence continues at coordinate 66,738 of JAFUQS010000056.1, forward strand.
ATATCTCCAATGCCACGGCTCGGGTACAATACCCGTAACAGACTGCTTTTCTGCTGTGTAGCGAAGAATGAATCCGTATTCGTGAGCGTGTTCGGTGAGCCATGCGAATTCCTTCTGTCCGGCAAAGGAATCGTAGGTGTTGCAGATATCCATTGCAAGACCCAGATTGTGTTCGCTTGTTCCGGGCGGCAAAATCACAGTTGCAGCCTTAGCTGCCGCCTCAGCTCTTGAAAGACTATACCGGCTCATATATTTTTCGGTAAGGTTATTATAATTGATTTTCTGCCTTTCGTATGACCTGTAGCCCGAATAAGGTGTCAGGGTTATTCCGTCTCTCTTTGCGGCGTAATACATTTTGTCGTACCACGGAGCCACCCGGTAATCCATTTTTACACTTGTTCCGGCAACACAGGCAAGCTCAGGCACATAGCCCTCAGGCATTTCTCTGCCCGCATTGACAACAACAAGATTCCATAATTCCTGCTCGGGATTTACGACAATCCGTTCATTTTCAGGAATAAGGGTTGTGCTTTGTGTTGTGCTTTGTGTTGTGCTCACTGTGGCTGATGTGGTGTTATTATTTGAAAACACAGGAACGGTTGTGCTTTGAGTCGATGCCACGGTTGTGCTTTCGGCAGACTTTTCTGTGGTGCTCACTTCACTTGTTGTTTGCTTTACGGTGGTGCTCGCCCGGGGTGAATCCGCACCGCTGACAAATGCAACTGAGCTGTTCTTTTTCATAAAATATACACCGATAAGACCGGAAAGAATGACAGCAGTGCAAACACAAAGCACAGTCAGAACAGTTATAATTTTATTGAGGTCGGTTGTTTTTTTCATTTGTTTTTCTCCAAGTGTTTAATTAAAAGATATTATACTCTTATCACCTGCAATTTGCAAGTGGAAAAGACTGCTCATGAAAAAACGCAGTTACAAAAAACAGGCATCTTCAAGTCGGAAAAACTTAAAAACACCCGTTTATTATTTTTACTGAGTCTCGCTTAAAGCGACAGCCTTTTTAAATCAATATTCTTCTTTAAGTCCTTCTTCGTCATAAATGAAGAGAGCACGAAGTGCAATATCAAGGCATTTTTCAACTGTCTTGATATTCATGTTATCAGCCGTATCACGCCTTGTGTGATAATATCTCGGCGGGCCGGGATTCATGGCAGAAAGAGTTACGGCAGGAACTCCGCTTTGCTGAATTGCAGCAGCATCGGAAGCACCAAGATAAACTGAAATATAAGGAAGGTCAACACCGGCATCTTCACCTGCTTTTTTAACAAGCTTGCTGACACGTGCATCCATTGAAACCGTACCTGAAAGGTCACGCTTACAAATGGAAATGTTATCATAATCTCTGAAGGTTTCAAGACCGATAAAGATTGTGGGAATCTCTGTGAGCTCATCGTGATGGCGCTTTGCATAATCCTTTGCACCACGAAGACCTGATTCCTCAGAGCCGGTAGCCATACAGATGACTTCGGTATTTTCAAATCTGATGTTGTTATCCTCAAGATATTTCATAATGGCAATTGAAGAAACAGCACCTGTAAGGTTGTCGTTTGCACCTTCAACAGTTCTGCGGAAATTGATAAAAATAATTGCACAGATAACACCGGGAATAAAGGCAATCTGAACATATTTGAGAACTGTCAGAAGCTCCTCAGAGCCGACATTGAAGGTTGCAAGAATTGCATAGACAAGGCAGTAAAGCATACCGACAATAGCCCATACACCTGCAACATAAAGCAGCGGAGCACCGCCAAGATGGGTAAAGGTCCATTCGTGCGAGGAGTCAACATGACCGGAGAAAATAATTCTCTGCTTTGTTTCTCCTGCAGCTTTTCTGACACCGATTGCATTGTGGGATTGGTATTTTTTGAAAAACACATCGTAAAACTGTTTATACATACCAAATTCACAAACGAGGCAAACAGCAGCAATAACAGAAACAACAAGAGCAACTACGGGTAAATTCACAAAAGAAAATACCATTGCAATTGCAACAAGAATACCACAAACCCGAATGAAGCTCATAAGTGCCTCTCTCGCAACGGTAAATTCTTCAACAGCCACCTCATCGCAGCAGCTTTTCATCTGTTCCGCAAGATGCGCATGAGCCTTGTGCTCAGCCTCGGAGCCGGCAATACGGGGGCCGATTTCTTTGCAGATTTTTTTAATTTCTCTGACAGTGTAATTTGTATACATTCTGACAGAAGCTGCGTAATTCTTTACGCTTTCATTTGCTTTCAAAACATATTCTCCTTTGCAAATAAACTACATAACACCGATTATCTGATATCGGACAAATCGGAATTTAATGTCACCATTCTATCACTAAAAATTAAATTAGTCGAGTTTTTTTCGCAATGTTAAATAATTGTTTATAATTATATCTAATGTTAAAAAAATATTTCCGAATTATTAACATCACAAGCTTTCACAGGTTGATTCACACCTCATAATCAACACTTGCTCTGCCCTCTCTGATGAGAGAAACAAAAGCGGATACCTTTTTATGCTCGGGATGGATTCTGTATGCATTAACATCCTCAATAGTATCAAAGCCGCTTATCAGCACAGCATCATACATCCCTTCCTTCGGATTGACATTTATTTCGACCTTCATTTCTCTTATAAAGTCGATTTTCGAGGGCAGTGCTTCAAGCATTGCTTTAACCTTTGCAATGTTTTCCTGCTTTGTTGCGCCCTCGGCATAATCCTTGAATTTCCACATTACAATATGTTTAATCATTTATATTCTCCTTTCTGCGGTTTGTATAGACTAACTTTACAGTTTTTCTGCAGAAATGTCAAGAGCTAAAAGCATTCTGATGCCTGTTTTTTATATATTACATTATAAAAGAAATAATAATATTGACAAAAGAGGTAATTTATTGGTAAAATGTAATGAATAAAAATTATTTGAAAGGAAGTTATATAATGAATAAAGGTAAGTTTTATATAACTACTGCCATTGCTTATACATCAAGGAAGCCTCACATCGGCAACAGCTATGAAATCGTGCTCACCGATGCAATTGCAAGATATAAGAGACTTCAGGGCTATGATGTTTTCTTCCTCACAGGTACTGATGAGCACGGTCAGAAAATTGAGGAATATGCAAAGGCAGCAGGTATCACACCGAAGGAGTATGTTGACAATGTTGCAGGTGAAATCAGAGCTATCTGTGACACCCTCAACACCACCTATGACAAGTTCATCAGAACAACCGATGATTATCACGAAAAGGTTGTTCAGAAGATTTTTAAAAAGCTTTATGAGCAGGATGATATTTACAAAAGTGAATATGAAGGTCTTTACTGCACTCCCTGTGAATCCTTCTGGACAGAGTCTCAGCTTGTTGACGGCAAGTGCCCTGACTGCGGCAGAGAAGTAACAAAGGCTAAGGAGGAGGCTTATTTCCTTCGTCTTTCAAAGTATCAGAAGCAGCTTGAAGAATATATCGAAAGTAACGACAGCTTCATTTATCCCGAAGCCCGTAAGAAGGAAATGCTCAACAACTTCATCAAGCCGGGACTTCAGGACCTTTGCGTTTCAAGAACCTCATTCAAATGGGGTATCCCCGTTTCATTTGACGATAAGCACGTAATTTATGTGTGGATTGATGCGCTTTCAAACTACATCACCGCCCTCGGCTACGACCCTGACGGCAACGGCGAGCTTTACAACAAATACTGGCCTGCAGATGTGCATATCATCGGCAAGGATATTGTTCGCTTCCACACAATCTATTGGCCTATTATGCTTATGGCTCTCGGTGAGCCTTTACCTAAGCAGGTATACGGTCACCCCTGGCTTCTTTTCGGCGAGGACAAAATGAGCAAATCAAAGGGCAATGTTATTTATGCCGATGAATTATCAAAGCTTATCGGTGTTGACGCTGTCAGATATTATCTTCTTTCAGAAATGCCTCACGCTAATGACGGCTCAATTTCTTACAGCACAATCATTGAAAGATATAATTCAGACCTTGCAAACACCCTCGGCAACCTTGTTAACAGAACAGTTGCCATGACAAACAAATACTTTGACGGCACAGTTATGGCTCCCTCCTGCCCCGACGCAATTGACGAAGATCTCAAGGCATTTGCTCTTGATACAGTTAAAAATGTTGAAAAGAACATTGACTCTTACCACATTGCAGATGCAGTTGAAGCTGTTATGAACCTTGCAAAGCGCTGCAACAAATACATTGATGAAACAGCTCCCTGGGCACTCGCAAAGGACGAAAGCCAAAAGGAAAGACTCGGCACTGTGCTTTATAACCTTCTTGAAGGCATCAGATTTATTGCAGTTCTTTCATCTGCCTTTATGCCCGAAACCTCAAAGGCTATTCTTTCACAGATTAACTGCGATATTGCTGATTATGACAGCCTTTCACAGTTCGGCGCACTCAAGGCAGGTAATAAGGTTGGTACTGCAACTCCCCTTTTCGCACGTATTGATGCTGAAAAAATGATGGCAGATATCGAGGCTCAGCAGAAAGCTGCTCAGGAAAGTGAAAAGAGCTATGAAGAAACTCTGCAGGAGCAGAAAAAAGCAGAAATTGAAGGTGTTGCAAAAATCAGCATTGACGATTTTGCCAAGGTTGACCTTCGTGTTGCAAAAATCACAGACTGCGAGCCTGTAAAAAGAGCAAAGAAGCTTCTGAAGCTCACCCTCAACGACGGCACAGGTACGCCAAGAACCGTGGCATCAGGTATTGCAAAGTGGTATAAGCCTGAAGACCTTATCGGCAAGAGTGTTATTGTTGTTTCAAACCTCAAGCCGGCGGTCCTTTGCGGTGTTGAAAGTCAGGGTATGATTCTTGCCGCTGACTGCTCAGAGGAAGATGTTAAGGTTATTTTCGTTGACGTCATCCCTGAGGGCTCAAAGGTAAGATAATGTATAAAAACATATTTGATACCCACGCTCACTACGATGACGGCCGCTTTGACGATGACAGAGATGAGCTGCTGAATTCGCTCACCGGAAAAGGTGTGAGCCACATTATCAATTGCGGTTGTGACCTTAAATCCAGCAAAACAACACTTGCACTTTCTCAGAAATATGCTTTTATCTATGCCGCCGTCGGCGTTCACGCTCACGAAGCAGAGGAAGCAACGGAAAGTGACCTCCTTGAAATTGAAGAGCTTTATCGGAATGAAAAGGTAGTTGCAGTTGGTGAAATCGGACTTGATTATCATTACGATTTTTCACCGAGGGAAAGACAGCTTGAAGTTTTCGAAAGGCAGTTGGCTCTTGCAAACAAGCTTGAGCTTCCCGTGATAGTTCATGACAGAGAAGCTCATGAGGACACAATGAATCTTCTGAAAAAATACAAACCAAAGGGTGTTGTTCATTGCTTTTCAGGTTCAAAGGAAATGGCAGCAGAAATTGTCAAGCTCGGAATGTACATCGGTATGGGCGGTGCAGTAACCTTCAAGAATGCGAAAAGGCCTGTTGAGGTTATGGAATATCTTCCGATTGAAAGGCTCCTGCTTGAAACCGATGCGCCATATATGACGCCTGTCCCCTTTCGTGGAACACGCTGTGATTCGGCACACATTGCTTATACTGCCGAAAAAATTGCAGAAATTAAAAAAATTGATGTGCAACAGCTTATTGACCTGTGCCATGAAAACGCAAAAACACTTTTCGGAATATAAAATATTAAATACCCCCGTAAACCATAACGGTTTACGGGGGTATCTCTGTCTTGTTTATCTTTTGAAGCAAGCATTATACTTCTCAGCCCATGAGCGTACTCTGTTAACTTCATACTCCCTTGGCATTGCAGCGGTTACTGCAGTTATTGCGGCAACATCCTTGCCCATACGAAGTACTTTTTTCAGAACTGCAGGATTTCCTGCAAGTCCTGTAATTTTTGCCTTCAAGGGCTCCGGCTCAAGCATATCCTTAACCATTGCTCCAAGGCTTGTTGAATCTGCACCGATTGTCATATCATCAGCGTTGAGAATACCTTTTTCAAAGATATAATCAAGCTCATAAGGTTCAAGTCGGGTAAGAAGAAGCTTAACGGCTGCCAGAGGAGCAAGTCCGTTACCGATTTTTGAGCAGAACTCCCTTTGATACTTCCACAGCGTAGCTGCACTGTAGCTGTTTGTCTTATCATCAAGAATAGCGTCAGCAAGAATTTTTGCAGCCTTCATGCTGTTTGCAATACCTGAACCGATAATGGGCACTGTCATGAATGCACTGTCACCGATTGCAGCATAACCGTCTGCAACAAGAACGGCAAGAGGCTGTCTTACGGGAATTTCAACAAATTCGCCGCCTCTTACGAGCTTTTCACCAAGATGGGGATTTTCTTCCCTGAGAGCAGCAAGAGTCTTTTCAACCTCTTGTTCATCAAGCTTATTGAATCTGCCGATGAGTATATCGGTATATTCCTCCTCTGCTGCAACCCATGAAATGCCAAGCTTTCCCTTATGGAAAAGAAGCACCTTGAATTTATCCTCAACCTCGCCGCAGTCTATCTTTTCATAAAAGCCACGCCAGACATAAAAGCGTTCATATTCCTGAGCATCGTGCTGAATACCGAGATATTCGGGAAGCTGCTTTCTTAAAGGTGAATTGATACCGCAGGCATCAATAACAAGGTCTGCAAATTCTTCGCCCTTTTCGGTTTTGATACCGACCACACGGTTACCGAGCATAACAGGCTTTTCAACAGCATTATTATATTCAAATTTTACACCGCAATCCTCTGCATATTTAATAATGCAGTCATAGATAACCTTTCTTTCCATCTGCAATTCAAGCTGATCATCGGGAGTGTCCTGTCTGAGTCTTGTGGTCATACCGGGACCGAAAAATGTCATGTCATTTTTAAGACTCCAGAGCTCCTCACCGGGAACATCCATACCAATTGCGGTGAAAGCCTTTCTGTCAAAAATATCGGTCCAGTCATAGCCCATATTTTTTCTCTTGTTCTTTTCATAAACAGTGACATCATAGCCCTTTTTTGCAAGAATTGCACCACAGGCGATTCCGCCGTGGCCACCGCCGGCAACAATAATTTTCTTACCCATATTGTTTTCTCCTCACTTTTTAACAATTGTTAAACAATTATATAACAATTGTGAACGGAATTCAATAGGAAGTGAAGAATTTGCCTGTGACGGCTTATAAAATAATGCAGATAAGTCCACTGCAGCCTTCATTGATAACTCTTTCAAGGGTTTCCTGAAGCTTCATTCTCGCATCAACCGGCATTTTATAAAGCTTGTTGTGAAGTCCTTCATTAACAAGGCTATCCAATGTTTTGCCGAAAATATTAGATTGCCATATCTTAGAAGGATCTTCTTCAAACTCCTTGAGAAGATACATAATAAGCTCTTCGGATTGACTTTCCGTGCCAACAATCGGTGCAACCTCAGTGGTGATATTGGCTTTCAGCATATGAATTGACGGTGCAGAAGCTTTAAGCCGTACACCGTAGCGACCGCCCTGCTTCATAATTTCAGGGTCTTCAAGAGATAATTCCTCCATAGTCGGCATAACTATTCCGTAGCCTGTCGCCTCCACCTCTTTAAGAGCAGCTGCAAAGCGTTCATAATCCTTTTTTATGCTTGTCAGTTCAATGAGCTTATTCATCAATTGCTGTTCATTTTCAATTTCCATGCCCGTTTTTTCTGTAAGCACCTTATAAAAAAGATCCTGAGGCGTGGAAAGTGATATTTTAACGGCTCCCACAGAAAGGTCAACATCCTTCACATCAGATGAACACACGGCATCATTCTCACAAATGCTCATTGTGAATGTCCTTGCATCCTTCACCCTTCGGATAAGCTTTGCATTGTTTTTTATGGAGTCAAAAAGCTCCTGTCTTATGGGATGTGTTTTTTCAAGCTTTGATATCCAATGAGGAAAATCAATCTGCATTTCCTTTATCGGGAACTCATAAAGCACACTTGAAAGAATATCCTCAAGCTCTTTTTTGGTTAAGTTCTGACAATTTACCGGTATTACGCCGACACCGTATTTTTCCGAAAGCTCTTCTGCAAGACGGCAACATTCATCGGAATGTGGATTCCGGCTGTTAAGAAGCACCACAAAGGGCTTTTCAATTTCCTTGAGCTCGTTTATAACTCTTTCCTCCGCCTCAACATAGTCCTGCCTTGAAATATCTCCGATTGAGCCATCAGTGGAAACAACAAGTCCGATTGTGCTGTGCTCCGTGATAACCTTTCTTGTTCCGATTTCAGCCGCCATATTAAAAGGTATCTCCTTTTCAAACCATGGAGTTTTAACCATTCTCGGCTGATTATTTTCTATGTAGCCAATGGCGGCAGGTACGATATATCCCACACAGTCAATGAGCCTTACACTGAAGCGGACAGAATCATCAATCTGAAGCTGAGCTGCGTTTTCAGGGATAAATTTCGGCTCTGTTGTCATGATTGTTTTGCCTGATGATGATTGAGGGAGCTCATCCCTTGCCCTTTGTTTGTGGGCACTTTCTTCAATATTAGGAAGCACCAGCACATCCATAAAACGCTTTATAAAGGTTGATTTACCCGTTCTGACAGGTCCGACAACACCAATGTAAATATCCCCGCCCGTTCTTGTTGCAATTGAGTTGTAAATGCTTGTGTTTGTCATCTTTAAGTCCTCTTTTCGCTTTTATTACACTCAATTTATATGCGGAGTATTCGTTGAATATGTTTTTCGGTAAAAAATCAAAAAATAAAAGGGCTCGGAAAAAGATATTAAAAAAAGACATCCGAATTTTAAATTCAGATGCCTTTATGATTTAAATTATAATTTACCTGATTGCAACAGATTAAAGATTATTCCGCATAAAAGCTTAATTTCATATCAATCCTTCTGCAATTCTGCTTTTATAAGTGTCAGTTGTTTCTTCCGCCTCTGCGGTTTCCGCCACCATGTCTTCCGTCAGTGGAGCGTTTAAGGTCAGACATTTTTTCGTCACTTGCCTGCTTGAACTGAGCCATCATTTCTTCAAATGTCATAGCCTCCTTAGGCTTACTCTGCTGACCCTGCCAGACATTTGCACTTCTCGGTCTGTCATTTCTTGCGGGTCTTGGTCCACGCTTAGGCTGGGCATCAGCCTTAGGCTCTTCGGCTTTTCTTATTGAAAGACTGATTTTGCCTTCTTCGGTGATATTGACAACCTTAACCTTAACGGTGTCACCTTCCTTAAGGAATTCCTTGATATCCTTGACAAAGGAATTGGAAACCTCGGAAATATGTACCATACCGCTTTTGCCGTCAGGGAGACTTACAAAAGCACCGAAAGCTGTGAGTCCTGTGATTTTACCTTCAACTATTGTGCCGATTTCAAGCATAAAAAAATGTCGTCCTCCTAAAATTTATTCACCGAATGAAGAATTATAGTATACCTTTTCACCCGGCTTACAATATCCGTATTCTTCTCTGGCGATTTTTTCGTATAATTCATCCTTATTGTCAAGGGATTTGGTGATTTCTGCACTTTCTTCACTGAGAGCAGTAATCTGACTTTCGATTTTTGAAGCTTCTTCACTGTACTGTGCTGCTGCAACATAGTTAGGTATGATTACACCAACTACAGCGATACCGATTGCAAAAACAGCAAATATAAACATAGCAATCTGCACCTTGTGAGGCTTGAATTTTTTAACTTTTTTATGCTGCTTTTTTGCTTCGTTAAAATCCTTAACCGCCAAATCTATCACCTCGAGCATCAGATATAAACACACATTTTATTATACAGATTTATTCTGATTTTTCAAGGGGGTTTTGTGAATATTTTCTTTTTTTATTCTTCTTTTTCACCCTTTTTTCGTTTTTCTGTTTGCAAGACCTGATTATCCCCGAAAAAAAGCTGGGAAATGCCTTCAGATAAAGAACAACAGGCATTAAAACAAGTCCCGTTATTTTTCTTATTATCCCTGCTGCCTTTTTCAAAAAGCTTAAAGCATATCTTCCCACAGTAAAATAGAGAACACCCGCACCGATAAACTCACCGAAAACAAGATTCCACCTAACTTCACCATTATTATAAAGCACCATGAAGAAAAATGACATCACCGTGGCAGTAATGCCGAAAATAATATCCTGAGCTATTATCGCCCATTTTCTGTCACTTACCAGCATTCGCATAAAGACCACGGCAAGATATAAAATGCAAATGACGAAGCCGAATCCGATGCTTGTTATGAAACGGCTCACCTGATTAAAAAGCGGCTCTGAATATATCATCTGAACAGCTTCCCGAAAAACGATGTACTCTTTGGAGCATTATCAAGATAAGAAAGAGATGAAACATTGCCGTCGACGAAAAGCTCACCCGTTTCAGTGCTGAGCTTATTGATTTTCAGCTCTGTGCCACGTATGGTCAGCTCACCGATGTCCGTATAGGCAATTATTGCCGTTTCATCAAAGGAATCAACATCTGTAACACCGGTAACCGTCAGGCTTTTTCTGTCCTTAAGAATAATGTTATGCGGTAAAATCAACTTTTCTTTATTTTCTGCCATAAAAAAAACCTCCCCGACCTATTGTATTCCTCGGAAAGGCAAATTATGTTTATTTGATTATTCTGTACATAAGTCCTGCATCATTTTTTGTTGCATGCTCAGTTACAATGAGAACCTCAGCCTTGAGAAGATTTTCACCCATCTGAATTTCAATTATATCCCCCACCTTGACATCATAGGAGGCTCTTGCAATTTTTCCGTTAACGGTGACATGCTTTGCATCGCAGACCTCATTCGCAATTGTTCTGCGTTTGATAAGGCGTGACACCTTAAGATATTTATCAAGTCGCATAAAACTTAACTCCTTTTCAAAAGAAAAAGGAACTGCCGTTTTGGGCAGTCCCTAAGTTTACGATGTAAATTGATTATTTTACAGCGTTCTTGAGAGCAGCGCCAGCCTTGAATGAAGGAACTTTTGCTGCAGCAATTTCGATAGCAGCGCCGGTCTTGGGGTTGTGACCTGTTCTTGCTGCTCTTTCCTTAACTTCGAATGTACCGAAGCCGATGAGCTGAACCTTGTCGCCGTTTACGAGTGCTTCTTCGATTGATGCAAGAACAGCAGCAACTGCCTTGTCAGCATCCTTCTTTGAAATTTCAGCCTTAGCTGCAACAGCACTGATAAGTTCTGTTTTATTCATTTTTTTATCCTCCGTGAGATTATATTTTCCATGAGACTTACATCTCAATTGGATTCCAGAATTATTTTTGCCTCTTTCCAGAGCTCATCAAGCTCCTCAACAGGTGTTTCTTTCATGTTGATGCCTCGCTCGGCAGCGAGCCTTTCAACCTCAAGAAAACGTCTTATAAATTTTTCGTTTGAACGGGTAAGAGCTTCCTCGGAATCAACACCGATAAACCTTGCGATGTTAACACATGAGAAAAGCACATCACCGAATTCATCCTCAATTGAATCGGCATTCTTTGTGCCGATAGCTTCCTTAAGCTCACCGATTTCACTTTCAAGTGCCTCAAATGCCCCTGACATATCATCCCAATCAAAGCCGGCCTTTTTTGCCTTGCCCTGAATTTTCTGACTTCTCATAAGAGCAGGAAGCTCCTTGGGAACCTTCAGCATTGAACTGCCCTGAGTTTTCTGACCCTTGCTTTTGCGCTTGATTTCATCCCAATTTGAAAGCACATCATCTGTACCGTCAACCTTAACTTCACCAAAAGCATGAGGATGGCGTTCGATAAGCTTTTTGCACAATTCATCCGTTACATCGGAAAAGTCAAAAACATTTTGCTCCCTTTCAATTTCGCAGTGAAAAACAACCTGCAAAAGAACATCACCGAGCTCGTCCCTGAGAAGCTCCTTATCATCCTTATTGATAGCTTCAATTGCTTCATAGGTTTCTTCGATGAAATCCTTCCTGATGCTCTTATGGGTCTGTTCAGCATCCCACGGGCAGCCGCCGGGAGCACGAAGAATGGTCATAATCTGAAGCAGATCATTGATATCGTATTTATCCTTAAAATTAAAATTCGTCATTATAAAAACCTCAACAAGCCTATTTTACCCTAATAATCCAAATTTTGCAAGGACTTTTGCAATTTTTTCGCCTTTTGGAAGCATTTCTACATCATCTTTTGCAATTCCTTTGATTAAAAGGATTGTAACTGCATAGAAAACGGCTCCGCAACCCACTGAAACAATGGTTGTAAGGCGGCTTTCAATACCGAGCACACTATAAAGGAGATATTGACAGCCCCATGCTGCACCGCCGCAGACAAGACCTGCAATCATAGGCTTGAGAAAAACGGAAACAAAATTTATCCTTACACCTGTTTCCTTGAGCAGCATTACAAGATTGATTCCCACCATAACGATATAACAACAGGTGGAGCTGAGACAAGCACCCTTGATGTTAACCGACGGAGTTGCAATCAATATGAAATTGAGAATAATTTTAAGCACACCGCCAAGAAGCATTGAAACAATAGGCACCTTTGTTTTACCCACAGCCTGAAGCATGCTGGTTAAGGGTGATGCCATGGAATAAAGCGCCATACCCAAGCCGTAAACAGTGAGCTGAAAAGAAGCGGCGGCGGCAAAATACGGGTTTTCACTGCCATAGAGAAGGTGAAGTATCGGCTGGGCAAGAGCAGCAATGCCGAAGCCTGCCGGCATTGCAATAAGCATTGCAATGCGAAGTGCCGACTCAATACAGGTCTTGACAGCTTTTTTGTCATTTGCCGTCCATGCTTTTGAAAGCACAGGAATTGCACTGATTCCAAGAGTAAGAGTAATGGTAGGAATCAGGTTTTTGACATTGATAACAGAGCCGTGCATACCGTAAAGGAAGGTTCCGATGTTTTTATCAAGAGTGTTTTCAAACTCAAGTGCGTAGCTGTAAATACTTTTCACTGTTTCAAGGTCTGTACTGAGAGCCTCAGCAAGTCTGTTTCTTATGGTGATATCGTCAATGAGATTGGTGATATTAAGAACAAGAGATGATGCAGCAACAGGAATTGCAAACATGAGAAGCTTTTTTGCAATAGCTTTTCCGCTTTCTGCCGGCGGAGAATTAACGAGCTCCTCCCTTGTGAAGCCGAAGCCCTTTCTCTTTGCACGGATAACCAGATAAAGAAGTCCGAATGCAGAGCCGAGGGTAACCCCGAGAATTGCAACTGCCGCTGCATAAGGATAAATAACAGCCATTGCTTCTGCACGGTTTGAAACCTGCTGACCAAAAAGAGTCATTGCTCCGTTGACGGCATTGCTTTCATAATAGGACACTGTGCCCGTCATGAAAACATAAGATGCCGCAAGGCCGAAAACAAGCTTTACCGCCGCCTCAATAACCTGTGAAACACCTGTTGGTGTCATGTTGTTAAGGCCCTCGTAATAACCTCTGTATGAGGACATAAGGCAGCAGAACAGAACACAGGGTGCAACTGCAAGCATACTTATGTAATTCATAGGAGCTTCTGCAACATATTTTGAATAAGGCACAGCAATTGCCATAAGAACAAGTGTTCCCGTAAGACCGACGGCAAAGAACATCTTTTGTGAAATTTTAAAAATTGCTCTTGCATCCTTGATTCTGCCAAGCTGCATATTTTGTGAAACGAGCTTTGAAACGGCAACGGGCAGCCCTGCCATTGATACGGCATAAACCGGAGTGTAAACGGCATAAGCACCGTTGAAATAACCGTAACCCTCCGTACCGATAAGATTTGTTATGGGTAATTTATAAACCGCACCGATGAGCTTGACGATAATGGTTGCAATTGCAAGTATACCGGCACCGGTGAGCAGTGATTGCCTTTTATTGTTTTCTGGCAAAAAAATCGTCTCCTTTTCTTAAAATTCAATATTTTTTCAGCCGATGAATTCTCTGAGAAGTGAATCGGCAGGAATTTGCTTTTCATCAATACCGTGAAAAAGGTTCAGCTTTTCCTTCAAAGAAACAGCCGTGCAGTAGTATACACTTTCTTCACCTACAAGGTCAAGTAGTTTTTCTGCTTCTTTTTTAAAAAGTGAGGGTTCATAAGGATGAATTGAATCAATTCTTTCATCTGCTCTGCCACTGAAGGGGAAAAGATATCTGTCCTCCCCCATTCTGACACCCTTCCAGAGATAAAAGGTGAAATCGACCTCAGATGACCTGAAATGATAATCACGGATAAGACGGCGAATGAACCTCAGATCACGCTTTGAAAAAAGCACCTTGTCCTCATCATAAATTCTTGATGAAACACTGACATAAAGCTTCTTCATGCTTTCTTTTTCAAGCGGGTCAGTTATCACGGGATTCAGTGCATGAAGACCTTCAACAATGATGATTTCATCACTGTCACAAAGCATTTCTTCAAAGCCTTCCCTTTTTTTGGTCTGAAAGCTGAAGTGAGGCATCTGTGCGCTGCCGTTTTCCATAAGTGAAGAAAGACATTCGCTTATCAGCTTTGTGTCAAGTGCCTTCACCGTTTCATAGTCCGTTGTTCCGTCCTCAAAGGTATAAATAAGATTCTGATCACAGTAGAAATCATCAAGAGAAACAACCTTTGCTTTTCTTCCGAAGCCTTCAATTGCATATTTCAGCATTTTTGCCGTTGTCGTTTTACCCGATGAGCTGGGACCTGCAAGCATAACAAGCTCACGACCCGGCTTTCCCGATACATCCCTTGCAATGGAACTGATTTTTTCACCGTAAGCCGTTTCACATTCCTCAATGAAGCTTTTCGGGTTATCGATAAGTTTTTTATTGATGCTTTCTACTGTCAGCTTATTCATTAAATACCACCTTGCCTGAATTTTTCGTAAAATTCATAAATATATTCTTTACGCTTCAATATTTCATCAAAGCCACTGATATATTCGTATGGATATTTATAGTTAAAAATTCGTTCAATTTCTTTTCCTTCGGGTGATTTCAGCTTAATTACAGCCCCTGCACCCACGGACAACACCGTGTGGCACTCCTCCATCATATAAACATTATAAAGTCCTTCATAGCCTTTTTTTGCCCAGCCGACATTTTCAAGGTTGCCGAGGCATTTGCTCTGGCGATACATATAATAAGGAACATATCCGGATTCGGTAAGCAAACTCTGTGCAAGAGAAAGCATATCCGAAGCAAGAGCACCCGAATTTGTGCGTCGGTTTTCAGTCACAATGTTTGATGAACGCTTGAGCGCCAGAGTGTGTACCGTAATATTCTCAGGTGAAAGAGAAAGTGCAGTATCAAGTGTATTTTTAAAGGAGTCAAGCGTATCTGTGGGAAGACCTGCAATAAGGTCCATATTGATATTGGAAAATCCGTTTTTTCTTGCAAGCTCCATTGCATCAAGGGTCATTTGTGAGGTATGCTTTCTGCCGATTTCAGTCAGCACGGAATCGTTGAAGGTCTGAGGATTGATGCTGATTCTTGTGCAGCCGCTTTCCATCATAACCCTGAATTTTTCATCGGTAACGCTGTCGGGTCTTCCGGCTTCAATTGTGTACTCCTTGATATTTACAAGCTCAAAGCTTTCTTTAACGCAATCGGTTATTTTTTTAAGCTGCTCAGCAGAAAGCACTGTGGGAGTGCCGCCACCTATGTATATGCTTTCAAGCTTAAGCTTCACATTACGGGCAATATCCCCCGTTAGCTTCAGCTCCTCACAAAGCTTTTCCACATATTCGGGAATGAGCTTTTTTGCACTTTCGTTGGAGTGAGAAATGAAAGAACAATAGCTGCACCTTGTGGGGCAGAAGGGAATTGAAATATAAAGCGAAAAAGACTCAGGCTCACTTGCAGCCTTTATTATCGGATTTTCTGCTTTTGCAACCAGCCTTGCAAGAGCCGTTTTTTCTTCGCTTACCTTCAGCTCATTTATGAAATATCCCAAAGCCGCTTCCTCGCCCATATCCTTTATAAGATTGGTCATAAGCTTTGCAGGTCGCACTCCCGTGAGAATTCCCCACGGCGGAGTATAGCCTGTATATTCCTTAAGAAGATTGAACATCAGGACAGCCATTTTTCTTTCAAGAATGCTGTCTTCGGTTTCATTTTCTTCATTTATATAATAAGCTGTATAGCTTTCGCCTGCAAAATGAAGTGTGACTGTTATTCTGTCACTGAGCTCAGTCAGCACATAGTCCTCGCCCTCCGGTATTTCATCGGTGACGATTATCTTTTCAGGGAAAAATATTCTTAAAAGATTTTCCATTTCATAATGGAATTTATGGTTTCGGTTAATGAGATACATCTTAAATGCCTTTCATATAAGGATTGTTGCTTTTTTCAAAGCTCAGCGTGGTTTCTCCGTTATGACCGGGACAAACCCTGTGTTCGCCCTCAATGGCACAAAGCTTTTTCATGGAATTCATCATTTCATCCATACTGCCGCCGGGAAAATCCGTTCTGCCGCAGGTCATGTGAAAAAGTGTGTCACCGGAAAAAAGAATTTTATCGGTTTTATAGCAAACACTTCCTACTGTATGACCGGGCGTGTGAATAACCTCTATTTTCTCCCCGCCGAGATAAAGGATATCACCGTCTTTGACAGTTTTATCGGCTTCAAAGGCAGGACACATGAACCCCCAGCCAGCTGCCAAACTCTTTTTGCTGTCCGAAAGGCAAACGGCATCCATCTCATGAATCACGATTTCACCGCCAAAATGCTTCTTAAGTCTTTGAACACCCATAATGTGATCAAAATGACCGTGCGTAAGAAGAATGTATTTTAATTTTTCAATACCCATTGATTGAATTATTGACTCGAAGCGATTATTATACACTCCCGAATCAATAATTGCCGCTTCGCCGCTTTCAAGATCTTTGATTATATAGCTGTTTGCAGCAACCATGCCGGGAGCAAATGATTTTAATTGAAGAGACATTGTAAACCTCCGCCTTTTTTAATTTTGCAATGTATAATTATTTTTTCCACTCATCTGTGTTCATAACAATTGTAACAGGGCCGTCATTAAGAAGCTCCACCTTCATATCGGCACCGAAAACTCCCGTTGCAACCTTTCTGACACCCAAGCTTCTCAATTCCTCGCAGAATTTCATATACAAATCATTTGCAATGTCAGGCTTTGCGGATTTTATGAATGAAGGTCTTCTGCCATGGGAAAGGTCTGCGCACAAGGTGAACTGAGACACCACAAGAACCTCACCGTCAACCTTATCAAGTGAAAGGTTCATCTTATCATTTTCATCGGTGAAAATGCGGATTTCGGCAACTTTTTTTGCAAGAAGCTTCATTTCCTTTTCTGTGTCCTCATCAGTGACGCCTAAGAGAACAAGAAAGCCGACACCGATTTCGCCCGTTACTTCACCGTCAACGGTAACCCTGGCATTTGTAACCCTTTGAATAACTGCTTTCATATAAACATTCCTTGTTAATTTTTTTAAAATACTTACAGTCCTGAACGCTCCGTTGAAAGAACGCCCTTGACCTTTTTCAGCTTTTCACAAACATTTTTCATGTGTTCTGCACCATTAACGGTAATAGTCATATAAATTGTTGACCTTCCGTCATTTGTATCCTTTGTGAAAATGGAGTGGATCATTACGTGCATATTTGCAATAACAGCCGAAAGATCAGCCAACATTCCCACTCTGTCCATACAGGTGATTGCAAGGGTAACACGGTAGGAATTCTGAACCTTAGTATCCCACGAAGCGTTTATCCAACGCTCCGGCTCTGCTGCCTTTGAAATATCCTTGGGCACATTGGCGCATTTTTTTGTGTGGATTGAAACTCCGTGACCTCTTGTGATAAATCCGATGATATCGTCACCGGGAAGCGGGTCACAGCAACGGGAGAATTTGATAAGGCAGTTATCGATGCCCTCAATAATAATACCCTCCGTGCTTTTAACCGCTTTTTTCGGCGGCTGCACTGTGGGTACAACCTCCTGCTGCGGCTGAGTTGCCTTAACTAATTTAGTATATTCATCCTTGATTCTCGGAATGATGTTTGTGAGCGTTATACCGCCGTATCCGATTGCAGCAAAGAAATCATCGGCACTGTTGCAGCGTTGTTTTTCGGCAATTTTTGAAATAAATTCAAGCATCTGTTTTTCAGGCAGAGTGATATTATTGCGCTTGAATTCCCTTTCAACCTCAGCCTTGCCTTCGGCAATGTTTTCATCACGCTTTTCTTTTTTGAACCACTGCCTGATTTTGCTTTTTGCAGAGGCTGTTTTTGCAATTTTCAGCCAATCTCGGCTCGGGCCCTTACCCTGTGATGAGGTTGTGAGAATTTCAATAATTTCACCGTTATTTATCTTGTGATCGAGAGTGGTAATTCTGCCGTCAGCCTTTGCACCAATCATTTTGTTGCCCACGCCTGAGTGAATTGCATAAGCAAAGTCAATAATACATGAGCCCATGGGAAGGCTGATAACATCACCCTTGGGAGTGAAGGCAAAAACCTCTTCGGGAACAAAGTCTGTTTTAATGGTTTTGACGATATCCTCAACATCGTCACTTTCCTTCTGACTTTCAAGAAGCTGCCTTATCCATGAAAGTCTTTCTTCAAACTTGGCTTTTCCGCTCATACCTAATTTATATTTCCAGTGAGCAGCAATACCGTATTCGGCAGTGTGGTGCATTTCCCAGGTTCTGATCTGAACCTCAAAGGGTACACCGGCTTTTCCGATAACAGTGGTGTGAAGCGACTGATACATATTAGGCTTGGGAGTTGAAATATAATCCTTGAAGCGACCGGGAATCGGGTTGAACATATCATGAATTATACCGAGACAGCAATAACATTCATAAACAGAATCAACAATGAGTCTTACAGCATAAATATCATAGATTTCGTCAATCGTCTTGTCCTTCATATAGGTTTTTCTGTAAATACCGTGAACGGACTTGATTCTGCCCTCAATGTGAACGTTGGGAACCTCCTGACGGACTCTTTCAAGAATTTCCGATTTGATGTTATCAAGAAATGCCTGTCGGGATTCAACCTGTTTTTCAAGTGTCTGGGCAATTTCGTTATAAGCAACCGTATCAAGAAAGCTGATTGCAAGATCCTCAAGCTCCTCCTTGAAGGCACGGATACCGAGACGGTGAGCAATGGGAGCGTAAATTTCAAGTGTTTCCTTTGCTTTATAAAGACGCTTTTCCTCCGGCATGAACCTGAGAGTTCTCATGTTGTGGAGCCTGTCGGCAAGCTTTATGATAATAACACGGATATCCTCGCTCATGGCAAGGAACATTTTTCTCACATTTTCACTCTGTTGCTCCTCCTTGCTTGCAGAAAGAGGAATCTGACCCAGCTTTGTGACACCCTCAACAAGATGCTCAACATCCTTACCGAATATACTTCTGATTTCTTCATCGGTCATTTCGGTGTCTTCAACAACATCATGAAGAAGAGCTGCACAAATTGAATCTGCATCCATGCCCATGTCAGAAAGAATCTGAGCCACGGCAACGGGGTGAATAATGTACGGCTCACCCGAACGGCGCTTCTGATCCTTATGTGCCGCATAGGCTATGGAATATGCCTTGTTTATTCTGTCCATATCCTTTTCGGAAAAATTACCCTTAAGGCTTTCAAGAAGCCTTCCGAAGCCCGTTTCATATGTCTGTGTCATATTTTGCTCTCCTTTCTTCAGATATTGTCCTTGTAGTTTTTAAGATATGAAAGTAAAGCGGAATTATCCAGATTTACTTTCTTTTGTGTATCGGCAAGGGTTATATTGCCCCTGTCATTCTTAAGTATTCCAAGCTCACAGAGGGCATCAATTGAAATGAGCACCTTGCAGGCATTGGCACCGTCATCATTAAGACGGTAGCAAAGAACATCCGTATCATGCTTCCAACCACCGCTGTCTCTTATAAAACGGTACACCTCACCCGTGAACTGACGGGAAGGAAGGGCAAAGGCGGCTTCCTTTTCAGTCAAATGGTCCTTACGCTTGATTTTTTCATAAAGTCTGACGCTTTTGAGGAATTTTTCGTCATCTGTGCCTGACATTCTGATGTCCTTGATATAAACGCTGACCTTGACCTGACCCATATATTCATTTCTTTCCAGCCTTACTGCAAGGTCAAGAGTATCACCGACAAGATAAGGAAATTCTGACTGAGCAGTGCCAAAAAGAAGGGCTGTTATTGTGCTTTCTCCCCTTTTGAAGGTAAGCCTCAGGTGTTTTCCGCCACCGATGGGAGAAATGGCATGAAGCCTCATTCCGAAAAGGCCGAAAAGCGGCTGAGGATTGCCTGCACCGAAGGGCTCGAGCGAAGCAATGACATCAAGGATATCGGAATTTATAAATTCGGGGCGTAATTTACAGTCAAGCTCAACTGTCGGAAAAGGCATTTGCACCTTTTTTGCATATTCTTCAATTGCCTTTTTGAATTCGGGCAGATTTTCACTTTTCATACCAAAGCCTGCAGCAAGAACATGACCGCCATAATGAGAAAGCAGCTCACTGCATGAGGATATGGCATCATAAAGTGAAAAGCCGTCAATGCTTCGTGCAGAGCCCTTTGCTTCCACACCGTCATCGGTGATAACAAGGCATGGCTTACCGTATTTCTGAACAAGCCTTGCAGCAACAATGCCGATTACCCCACCGTGCCAATTCTTACCTGAGAAAATAAGCACACGGTTATTGAGCATTTCCGGATTATTTTCAATCTGTTTCTGAGCTTCAAGAGCAATTTCCTTTTCAAGCTCCTGACGGTTGGCGTTGGATTTATCAACAAGATCAGCTTGTTTCTCAGCAGTTTCAATATCCTCACTCAAAAGAAGCTTCAAAGCCTCTGAGGCATGACCCGTTCTGCCGATAGCATTGATTCTTGGAACGAGAGAAAAAGCAACCGAGGTTGCACCGAGGGTCTTACCCTCCATGCCGGCAACCTTTTTCAGATATTCTATTCCGAGATTATTGCCCTCGTTTATGGCTCTGAGTCCGTGCTTTACTATGGTTCTGTTTTCCCCTGTTAATGAAACAATATCACCGATTGTGCCGATTGTAACAAGGTCTGAAAACATAGAAAGAAGCTCTTGCTCTTCGCCTTCACTCAAAGCACAAATAAGCTTGAAGGCAACACCCACACCTGCCCATTGCTTGAACATACTCGGACAATCAGGTCTGTGAGGGTCAACCACTGCTGCAGCCTTGGGAAGCCTTTCGGGCACCTTATGGTGGTCAGTTATGACAATATCCATGCCGAGCTCTTTTATATATTCCGTTTCATCATAGGCTGAAACACCGTTGTCAACGGTTACAATTAAATTGACACCTTTATCAAAAAGAGATTTGATTGCTTGTTTATTAAGTCCGTAGCCTTCGGAATTTCTGTCAGGTATATAAGAAATAACCCTGAAGCCGTTCAGCTGAAGGTACGAATACAAAAGGGCAGTTGCAGTCACACCGTCGGCATCATAGTCACCGTAGACTGCAATAAGCTCATCCTTTTCCAAAGCAAGATTTATTCTTGCCACAGCCTTGTCCATATCCTTGATTTCAAACGGATCGGAAAGCCTTCCGCCATCTGAGAAAAATTCTTCAATTTCCTCATCATCGGTAATTCCCCTTGAAGTGAGAAGCAAGGCAGTAAAGGGGTCAATATCGTATTCCTGAGCAATGTCCGATGCCAACTCCTTATCAAGCGCACATACATTCCATTTTTTACGGCTCATTTTTTATCTTCCCCTTTCTGAAAAAGTTTAATTTTATAATTATACCACTGTTATGAGCTTTTTTCAACATTTATGAACAGTGTTTGTTGATTAAGTTGAGAAATACTGCTCCGTACTTTTTAACCTTGTTTTCTGCTATACCTTGTATTCTGCTGAGCTCAATTTCACTTTTCGGCTTCATGACCGCAAGGTTTTTAAGCACTGCATCGGTGAGAACAATGAAATCGGGCACTCCTGATTTCTGAGCGATTTCCTTTCTGAGAAGCTTCAGCTTCAAGAAAAGCTTGACATCAAGGTTGCTCTGCTTTTCACTTTCATTTTTCTCAGCCTTCGGAAGCAGCTTTCTTATTCTTTTTCCTTCAAAAAGAACAGCTCTGCACTTTTCGGAAAGTGAAAGCCTTCCCTTTGAATCGGCATTTATAAAACCACTTGAAATAAAATAATCAAGATGCATCATAATCTGACTTTCGGCAACATCTTCCATTGCGCCGAAGGTTTTGATTTTCTGAAGCTCTTTTCCCTTGATATACTCATTTTCCTTGCCCTTAAGAAGGCACATCACTGTGTGTCTGTTCTCCTTTTCTCCTGCCCTTTTTATGCAGGAAAAAATCTTCTGTCCCTGAGTTGTCACATCAACGCTTGTTTCATTTCCGTTGCAGACAGAACAGTTCTGACACCTTCCCTGAGCCTTTTCGCCAAAGTAACGGAGCATATAATGCCTGAGACACATATTGCCTGTGCAGTATTCCACCATCAGCTCCAGCTTTTTAAGGCGCAAACGACGGATTTCTTCCTTTTCCTTATCGCTCAGGGAGTCGTTTTCCTCCGGATTATCAATGAAAAAACGCTGAACACGGACATCGGCACCGTTATAAAGTAAAATACAGTCTGCATCACTGCCGTCCCGTCCTGCTCTGCCCGCTTCCTGATAATAGCTTTCAATGTCACCCGGCATATTATAGTGAATGACAAAGCCTACATTTGATTTATCAATACCCATTCCGAAAGCATTGGTGGCAACAATTATTTCTTTTTCATCGTTTATAAATAAATCCTGATTTTCCTTACGCATCTGTCTTGGCAAGCCGGCATGATACTTTGTGACGCTATACTTTTCCTTTGTGAGAATTTCAAAAAGGGCATCAACATTTTTTCTTGATGAACAGTATACAATACCGCTTCTGCCTGAAAACAGGTCAAGATATCGTCTCAGGGCAACCAGCTTATCCTTGGGTCGCACAACCTCAAAATAAAGATTTTCCCTGTCGAAGCCTGTTACTGCCGTAACCGGATTATTGAGCCCGATAAGGCTGATTATGTCCTCTCTTACCTTCTGAGTTGCAGTGGCAGTGAAGGCACAGAGAATCGGTCTTTTCTTCAGTGTTGCCACAAAATCCTTGATTCTGAGATAGCTCGGTCTGAAATCGTGACCCCATTGTGAAACACAGTGAGCCTCATCAACACAAAGCATTGAAATGTCAACCTGTCCGCACACCTCAAGAAAGCTCTGTGTTTCAAGCCTTTCGGGTGCAACATAGATGATTTTGTATTTGCCCCTGAGCATTTCTGCCATGACACGGGTTATCTGTGTCTCGGAAAGCGAGCCGTTTATGTAAGCGCATGGAACACCGCACTGAATAAGAGAATTCACCTGATCCTTCATGAGAGAAATAAGCGGTGAAATAACAATCGTTATTCCGCTGAGCATCAGTGCAGGTACCTGAAAGCAGATGGATTTTCCTGCACCTGTGGGCATTATGCCCATAACATCCTTTCCGACGAGTATACCGTCTATCAAGTCCTCCTGACCCTGACGAAAAGAGGAATAACCAAAGTATTTATTTAAAATTTCATATTTGTTCAATTCAATTCCCCTTTCTCAGAAATCAGGTTTACATCATGCAAAGAAGCGCTTTGAAAACCACTTTCTTAATGTTTTACTTGAATAGCAATAAATTAAAAACAGTACAATGGATAAAAAGCAGATGAAAACTGTCAAGCCGATGAAGGAAGCATAGGCAAGACCGATTTCAACAGATAAAATCAAGCCCGTAACAAGTCCCGCAATACCAATATCGCAGCAGATATGAATGGTTTTCAAAAGCCAATGCCTTTTCTTTTTTCTCACCCAAAGCATATAAATAACAATAAGCAAGGAAGCTGCAATAATTATAGGTAAAGCTGCTTTAAAATACCAATTTGCGGTCTCATCCCCCACTTTGAAAAAAAACAGAACATAAAGAGCCACAGAAACAGTATCAAATCCCCACATTACATAAGGATGAAGCTTTTTTGTGATGAAAGGAAAAATAAATATTACCCACAAAAGAAGGGAGGTTGCGTTCACATATAAGGACCAGAAGGAGCCTGAAAAGGTTACTGCATTGATAAGAAAACAGACAATGTTGGGCACAAGCAGCACCATTGAAATTGCAAGGGCTGTTATTCTTGTTTTAACCTCTTTTGGGATATGCTCCTCTTCTGAAAAAGGCGGTGTGACATTCTGCAAATCTGTCTTATTGGGATTTATCACGGGAGTTGAGCAAAGGGCACACTTTTTTGCGCTGTCATCAAGCTCAACACCACAGTTAACACAGTATGACATAAGGAAATCTCCTTTAGAAATTTATATATTTAATCACGGTTGCTTTCGATTTTGACATGAACACCCATCTTCACAAGACGAGTGAAAAACTCACGTTCAATATCGCTTTCTTCATAGCAATTTGAAAAAGTGAAGGTAAGTTCATCACCAAGGGAAATTGCCGCACACCTTGCACCGTTCAGCTTACCCGGTCCGTTGAAAAAGAAAAACCTTTCAACATGCTTTGCCATATCAGGCGGCAACACAACGGGACCAAGATTGGAAATAAGGGTTGAAGTGGTCTGCTCGGCAGTAATTCCGAAGCCGATTCCCACACCGAGAGTTTTAATCGGCAAGGGCAGATATTTCATCACAGGGTTTCGCTCAATCTTAAGATTTTGCGTCATCATCGAATTGAGAAACTTATCATTATTGACCAACCGAAGCTGCAATGACACGGAACGAAGAATTTCTTCAAAGGTATATTCCCCCATGTTAGGGTCAATTTTAACACGAAGGCACAAAACAAAATTACGGAGAGTTTCCGACGGAAATGCCTTTCTCAGGTTTACAGGAATCTGAACACTGACCTCTCTTTGCTTTTTAGCTTCTCTGAGCTGCTTTCTGTAATGAATATCAAGAAGTATTGCGGCAAAAAACTCAGTTACCGTAACACCGTATTTTTTTGAAATTGAGTGGATTTGCTCAAAGGACATAATGCCTATGACATAATTGCAACGGTGACGGGGCAGCTTTGTGCCCACACTGTGATACACCCATTTGTCTTTTCTGTCATACTTCACCTTTGATGAAGCGTATCGGTTATAAGCATCCTCAATCTCTTCTTTTTTCGGTGGCTCATTAACATCAAGAACAAAACGGTTATGTGAAATTTCAAAGCCACAAAGCCTGAGATATTCCCCGACAAGAGTGGAAAGAAAAACAGCTCCGCCATAACCGTCGGACAATGCATGATAAATGTCAACCGAGATACGGTTACCGTGATAATAAAGACGGAAAAGATAGCCGTTATTTTCTTTAAAATTGATGCGATAGCAAAGATTTTTAATGTCATGCATAATGGGACAAGGATTTGGGTTTTTCTCAAAATAATGCCAGAAAAAGCCTTTTCTTATCCTTACGGCATAACCGGGTATTCTTTTTAATGTTGAATCAAGAGCTTTTTCAAGTTTCTGAGGGTCAATCTCCTGTTTAAGCTGAACTCCCACACGAAAAACATTTGACCATGAACGGGTATTCTGACCCGGAAATATTTTGGCGGCATTATCAAGCCGCAGCCATTCAAATGAATTATTATTCATAAAGCATTTTCCTTACAAATAGCAATAGTTATATTGATTATACAATATATTCGTCAGATTGACAATTATATTTTTGAAAAAAACTGTGTTTTTTTAAGTCTGTTCGACAATTCCTACATATATATAACAAAAAGCTGTCGGGTACCCCGAAGGATACCCGACATATGATACAAGTTTTTTAATATGTTGAATTGATTTCAAAAGCGTTGCTGTACTGTGTACCCGCCTTTGTCTGAATAAAGCCTTCAGGGAAGGTTATGCTGATGTTGGCACCCGAAGACAGTGAAAGCTCGGAAACATCAACGGTAATAGTATAGTTACCTGCAGCATCAGGCTTACTGTTAAGAGTACACTTAACATTCTTGCCTGTGTTGTTGCCGTCGATATAAGCGGGAAGATACTGTGTGTTTGAAACAAACTGACTTGACCAATCAGAGCCGTCAATATCGATTATAAGGGTGGTATCATCACTGAAAGCACTGCTTCCCGTACTGACAGATACGCTCTTTTTAACAACAGGCTTTGTTGTGGTAGGCGCTGTTGTTGTGTCCGCACCTGTGCTTGTGACAGGAATGGTGGTGGGAGCCTGTGAATAGCTCGGAGTTACGGGATTTGTATTTTCATCACTCGGAATCTGAATGACAATTCCGGTGGGTGAGGTTGTTGAAATTGCAGTTGTGCTGAAACGGGTTGTTTCACCCCAAGGCACAGTTTTATCGGGACTCGTTGTGAGAACATAAGTTGCATTTGCATTAGGATCTGTGGTTGAAACAGGCGCCGAGGTTGTTGAAGGAGCACTGGTTGTTGCCCCTGTAAGCGGTGCATGTGTAGTTTCTTCCGATTCATCTTTATCACAGGATACAAAAACCGCTGTAAGCAAAGCCAAAAGCAGAAAAACTGCCGCAACTTTACGCAAAGATACCGCCTCCTTAAAAATCATATGTAGCCATTATACATTCATTTTCCTGATATGTCAAATAAAATATAAGTTAATTTACAAATTCACCACAATTCTTTTTAATATATTCTGCAGCCTTGAGCTTAATTTCAGTTAAAATATCATTCTGTTGAATATATTCATCCATTCCTTCAAGCTCTTTTTCACTGTAGGAAACAGTTTCATCGTCCTTGTCATACATAAGAGCAATTTTTTCTATTCTCTTTGCGAAGTCCTCCATGCCGATTCTTGAGAAGGCAAGGGCAATTCTTTTTCTGAGTATATCGCCGTTTTCAGAGAAGAATTCCTTGACCGATGCATCCTGAACAAATACATCAAGAGCATAAATATCCCTTTTTGAATCATTCATTTCGTTGAATGAGCCTTCAATATCATCCTTCTTCTGAAGAATGAGCTGATAAGAAAGTGCCGTTCCCTCAAGAAGCTCGCCAACATCTGCCGAAAGAATCACCTCATCTGTGAGATTTCTGTACTTTTCTTTCAATTTCAGAAGATGTTTGATTTCCTGCTCCTGAGCCTTGTACTCCTTGTTATGGCGTGAAAGTGCCCTGCCCGCCATAACAAAAATTACTGCTGCGATGATTGTTACAATCACAAGCACCACCAAAAGATGCCAATATTCATTTAACCATTCACTCATCTTATAACCTCCTGCACCCGACAGGGAATTTTATATTATTTCTTTATAAATGTCACCTTTTTTGTGACCTGTTTCTTTTGCCGCTTTTTTTGCCGCCATACTCGCTCCGATACCCTCATTCATATACGCCTTAGCAAGCTCAACAGCCTCGCTGAGCGTGATTTCTTCCTCCTCAGGCTCGGTTGCCCCTTCTATTACAAGCACGATTTCGCCCTTAAGTGCTTCCTCGGAATACCTTTCAGCAGCCCGGCAAAGAGTTGTTCTGATGGTTTCTTCATGGATTTTTGTAATTTCTCTCACAATGGCAAGATTTCTGTCACCCAAGGTGTTATATAAATCCTTGAGCGTTGCCGAAAGCTTGTGAGGAGCTTCGTAAAACACCATTGTTCTTTTTTCATTCTTAACTGACTCAAGATGTTCTTTTCTTGCGGCTTTATTCATGCTGAGAAAGCCTTCAAAGGTGAACCTGCCCACAGGAAGCCCTGACAAGGCAATTGCCGCAACAAAAGCCGAAGGACCGGGAACAACATTGACGGTTATCCCCTTTTCATGGCAAAGCGCTACCAGATCCTCGCCCGGGTCTGATACGGCAGGCATACCCGCATCAGTGACAATTGCGCAGCTTTCACCCATGAGAATTCTGTCTGTTATAATTTCGCCCTTTTCACGGCGATTGTGTTCAAAATAACTGATAAGAGGCTTTTTAATTTCAAAATGATTAAGAAGCTTCAGCGTCACCCGTGTATCCTCAGCAGCGATGAAATCCACCTCTTCAAGGGTTTTCAAAGCTCTCGGAGAAATGTCACCGAGGTTACCGATAGGTGTGCCGACTACATATAATTTTCCTGACATATAAATCTACCTTCGTTAATTCCGGAATTTTTCCGTATTGGGAAGCTCAATATATGAGACTTTGGTTTGTGATGTTGAAACACCTCAGAGCTATTTATTGGTGACCGTCCATATAATCGCCGAACATCGCCCTGAATTCATCGGTGGGAGTGCCGTCAGTGTTTTTCATAATAAGGCTTTTTTCAACCATAACACTGCTTTTTGAACCACGCTTGCCTTCCACAAGCACAAGCCACGGAGCCTTACCCTCCCTTTCGCAGACGAAACGGATTCTTTTGGCTTCAATTCCGCCCTGTCGCATGGCTACTATAATGTCACAAAGCCTTTCGGGGCGGTGACACATACAGAATCTGCCACCGAATTTAAGCATTTTCGCCGCAGCACCGACAGCATCATCAATTGTGCACATAACTTCATGACGGGCAATTCTTTCCGCTTCACTGAGGCTTTCAATTCCCGTGCCTATCGGCTTATAAGGAGGATTCATTGTTACAAGGTCAAACCGACCGAACTCAACCTTACCCTTAAGAGAACGCAGATCGCAGTTAATCGGAGTAATTCTTCCGTGGATGTTATTGATTTCAATTGACTTTTCAAGCTGAGAAATTGCCTTTTGCTGAATATCAATTGCCGTGACGGAATTTGTCTGACCCTTGCACCAGATCAGAGGAATTATTCCACAGCCCGTTCCCATATCACAGGCAATATCCTTTCTTCTGATGGCCGCAAAATCAGCAAGAAGAATTGCATCGGTTCCGAAGGTGTGACTTTCACTGACAACAATTTTCATATTGTTGCCGAGAGGTTCAATTTTTTCATCACATAAAAGCTCTGTCACATCAATTCTCCTTTCGCTGTTTTGTCATGGCATTATACCATAAAATAACATAAAAGTAAAGATATTTTAAAGTACCTCAAGACCGTCTTATTTTCCTTACACAATAGCTGTGGCACACTTCAAAAAGAAGTGTGCCACAAGAGAAATTAAATTGTTTTTCAGGGATTAGCCCATAACACCGCCGAGAACCTTGTTCATAAGAGCAACGCCCTGTTCTGTGTCACCGCCGTAAAGAACGATACCGATGATTGCACCGAATACCTTAACAAGGATACTCATAACTTTTGCAAGTGTATCTTCTTCAGCTTCTGCAGGTGTGAAAACTGCAGTAAATTCAACCTTACCGTAGTTGTTGCCTGTGAAAATCCAATCCTGGATATAGAAGTTTGCAAGTGCGCCGGGCTGCTGAAGAAGACCATCAGCATCTCTGTACTGCCAACCTGCGAATGAATATCCCGTGGGAGGAATAACATCAGGAAGAACAATAACAGTGCCTACAGTGTGAGCTGTGGGGTTACCCTGTGCGGGAAGCATATAGTATGTAGCTTCGTTAAAACCGGAAACTTCTTCAAACTGACCTGTTGTTGAATTATAAACGATTGCAGTGCTCTTAAGAGTACCACCGTTAAGGTTGAAAACAAGAACAGCCTGATTATCAGCAACGAGACCACTCTGATGCCACTGGTCGGGGTAAATGCTAGCTGCTGAAGCACCAACGGAAAGAGCACCGAAGAGCATCA
This sequence comes from Clostridia bacterium, assembly GCA_017472225.1. Lineage (GTDB taxonomy): Bacteria > Bacillota > Clostridia > Oscillospirales > Acutalibacteraceae > UBA6857. The sequence continues at coordinate 96,289 of JAFUQS010000056.1, forward strand.
TTACTGCCAGAATTACAGATAATATTTTTTTCATAAGATTACCTCCTAAAATTGTTTCTTGGATATTACCTTGGCTAAATTATAACAAAGGCAATCACAAAATGCAAGGGATTTTTTAAATAATTCCCAATTTTTTTCGTATATTTTGTATTTTTGTTCTTTATGCACAAACGATTGTTGCAAAAATGTTGCAGGTAGCTTAAAACAACTTAAAAATAATAAAAGTACATAAAAACGCCATATCCACCGGAAGCGGGAAACAGATTTGTTTCAGTTGTATGAGCTTAAAATTCTTGACTTAGCTCTTATATTATTGTATACTTTTAACGATTATAATTACTTGAGGTGAAAATCAATGACTGATAAATTCGGTGTTTTTTGGAATTGGGGTCCCTTCAGCAAGAAGTATGCCGGCATTTCAAGGCTCGAAAATCACAAGGAGCTTTCCGGCGTACGCTTTGACCTTTCCGTTGCCCCTGCCATTCACGCTTTCGATATAAAAGTACCCAATGTTACACTCCCCTCGGCATATCACCCGTGGCTTTCCAATAAGGATTACAGCTTTTACAGCTACCGTTATGACCTTGAATGGAAGGACAAGGTTTATGCCGATGTTTCTTATGTAAAGCTTGACAATGAAAGTATTCTTGTGAGAACCGAAATTGTCAACAACTCCGAGCTTATCAAGGATTGTGTTGTGAACTATTTTTCTTCAATCGAATATCCGATTGATTCCTATGCTGTGCTCAGTCTTCCCGAAAAGTGTGATTATCTCGATGCCTGTGATTATGACAGCTATGACTATGCCATAGTCCGCCCATGGGATGAACAGAACGCTGACGGCTTTAAAAAGGGTGAATTTCTTGACAAAGCCTTTGTTTCACAAAAAGGTCTCGGAGACAGAGCCGGTAAATGGCATATGCCCTACAAAATATTAAAGCCCTTCGGCGGCGAAAAGGGTGATGCGGTGAGCTACACTCTTAAGGTAAAGCATGAATATAAAAATGCCGTGCTTGCCCTTCGTTACCGTTCAAGTGACATCTACTATGAGCAAGGAAAACAGGTCGGTGTATACTACATAAACAGCAAAAATACTGCCGCTTTTAATCTCAACGGCAAAACCACCGTCGTTCTCCCCCCGGCAGATGACCTGAGAATTACATATATTCACATCGGCAAGGTGGATGCGGGTGAGCTGAAGCTTGATTTTGTATCCCTTGGCACAGGTGCGGTTGAATTCGATTTCCTTTGTCTTACGGAAAATTGGGATAAGGACAGAATTTCCGTGGAAAACATACCCGTCAGCTTCACACCCGTATACAAGAATGAAAAGTGTGAAAAAGGTTATCTTTCTACTCTTGAATATGAAGGCATTGACGGTGAATATAAGCTTCGTGTTTTTGATGACAACACACGCTTCCGTCAGATTGAAACAGGCGCACTTGAGGACTGTATGACCGCAAGACTTTCCAATGCAGACGAAACCTTTGATGATGTTACGGAAAGCTTTACAGGTGCATTTTCACGCAAGCACAGTGATGAAGGCTTTTTCCACAACGCCATAAGCCACACAATTTTCATTGAAAAGGGTGAAAGAAAGGTACAGTATGCTGTTCTTTCAAAAGGCGAAACAAAATATAAAACAGAAGAAGAATACGAAAAGCTTTATGAGGATATGCGTAAAACAGCAATTGACTTCAAGGTCAATCCGAGCGGCGAAAAGTATAAGCTTTCAAATCAGATTCTTGCCGCAACGCTTATGACAAACGTGGTTTATCCCATTTACAAGCACGGCGAATATATCATTCATCATACTCCCGGCAAGCGTTGGGACTGCCTTTACACCTGGGACTCCGGCTTTATCGGTCTGGGTATGAACGAAATTGCACCTGATTTTGCAGAATATATCTTAGATACATATCTCAGCGATGAGAACAACAAGGACTACGCCTTCCTTCACCACGGTTCGCCTGTTCCCGTGCAGATTTATCAGCTTTTTGAAATGCTGCAGAAGGCAGAAAATAAAAACCATCTTCTTGAATATTACCCGAGGGCAAGGCTTTATTATCTCTATCTTGCCGGCAAGGTGAGAGGCTCTACAACGGCAAAATTCAAATCGGGACTTCTTTCAACCTACGATTATTTCTATTCATCCAGCGGTATGGACGACTACCCCGCTCAGGTAGCTATGATGAAGCATCAGCTCCGTGACAAGGCCTCCCCCGTTATCACTACGGCACAGGTTATCCGTTTCGGCAAAATACTTTCCATTCTTGCTGACAAGCTCGGCAAAGAAGAAGACAAGGCTGAATATAAGTGGGATATTGAAAGACTGACGGAAGCTCTCAACAAATATTCATGGGATGAGGAAAGCGGATATTACAGCTATGTTCTTCACGATGAAAGCAGAGAGCCTACCGAAAAATTCCGTACATCTGACGGTGAAAATCTCAACAAGGGCCTTGACGGTATTTATCCCATTATTGCAGGTGTATGCGATGAAAATCAGAAAGAGAGAATTATCTCCCATCTGACTGAAGAAAGTGAAATGCATACTCCCTTCGGTATCAGTGCGGTTGACAAAAGTGCATCATACTATAAGGTTAACGGATATTGGAACGGAAACATCTGGTTCCCCCACCAATGGTTCATTTTCAAAAGTATGCTCGATATGGGCAGAGCCGATATTGCAAAAGACATTGCGCATCTCGCTCTTGACATATGGAAAAGAGAGGTTGAAAACACATACTACACCTTTGAGATGGTTAACACCGTTACAGGCTGTGGCGGCTGGTTCCACAACTTCGGCGGACTTTCCACACCGCTTATGATGTGGCTCAAGGCTTACTACTGTCCCGGCACGGTGAATGTGGGCTTTGACACCTTCCTTGAAAAAGTAAGGTTCAACCAAAGCAATACTGAAGCTGAAATTGAATTTAAATATTACGGCGAAAACAAAAAATTCAACCTTCTTGCCGTTATGAGTGAAAAAGGCGAATATGAAGCATATCTTGACGGTACGGCGGTTGACTTCACTCAGGAAAACGGACTTCTTACCTTTGGAATAAGCGGCGAAGGCAAGAATGTGCGTAAATTGGCAGTAAGCCGGAAACAGTAAGAAAACAGAATTTATAATAAAGGAGAAAATTATGTACGAAAACATCAGACCGTTAAAGCTGAATATCATTTCAGACATTCATTATTTTTCAAGAGAAATGGGTTATGAGGGTGCCGCATTCCGTAAGGATGAGGCAGGAAACCCGAATGAAGTTGCTTACAGCAAAGAGGTGCTTGAAGCTCTTGTGGACCAGCTTGCCAAGGACGAATGTGAAATTGTGCTTGTTTCCGGTGACATCACAAAGCATGCCGAAAAGCCGTCACATGAGGGAGCAATAAAGCTTCTTCGCTCTCTTAAGGAAAAAGGTAAAAAGGTATATGTAATCACCGCAACCCACGATTTCGACGACAAAGGACTTACCCACAAGTATGACGGTGATAAACGCATAGAAGTGGAAAGTGTTGTCAGAGAAGAGCTTTTTGATATGTACCGTGAGTTCGGCCCCGATGAAGCGATTTCTGTTCACAGGCAGAGTATGTCCTATGTTGTTCAGCTTTGTGACGGATACCGTCTTTTTGCACTCAACGATGACAAAAACTTAAAGGGTGCAAGCGGTTTTTCAGACGATTGCTTTGAATGGATAACGGAGCAAATCAAGGATGCGCAGGAAAACGGTCAGTTCATTATTCCCATGACGCATCACCCTATGCTCTCCCCTTCACCCTTTTACACCATAATCGGCAAAAGCAACATTATGGGCGAGGCTGAAAAGAGAATTGACCAATTCACCGAAATGGGACTTGGCTATATGTTCACAGGCCACACCCATATGCAGGATATTTCATATAAATACACAGATAAGGGCAAGATTTTCTACGATATTACAACTGCGGCGGCTGTAGGCTATCCTGCCACCTTCCGCCAGGTTACATTCATTCCCTCACAGGGCAAAATTGACGTAAATTCTGTTGACGTTGAATGTGAAATCGGCGGCAGAAAGCTGAAGGATCACCTTGAAGATAAATTCTTCGGTATGATAAGACGTGTTATTGCTGCGGCAGGCAAGGACATTCCCGAGCTTGCACGGCTGGCAACGGCTTTCAGCGTAAAAGAAAAGCTCATTTACAAAATCGGTTGGATTATCAAGCCCTTTGCAAAAATTCTTGACAAGCTGAAAATCGGCACAATTGCAAAGCTTGTGAAAAAAGAAAGCGGACTTAAAAAGAGTGATTACGCCCACATCAAGGACCAAAGAGTTGTTGATTTCATTGTTTCACTTGTAAGAAATCTTTATGGTGGCGACAGTCCCTATTCGCCCGATACGGCTGAATATAAAATTACAATGGGTGTTCTTGCAATTATTGACAGTCTTCTTGGTCTTTTCGGTGTAAAAATCGGCAAGCTTGTAAAGGGTGCAACCTCTGTACAGAGCCTTGTTGAGCCTCTTCTTTACAATCCCGGCATCTGCGACGAAAAGGCAGTTCTTAACCTTTATGACAACCTGCCGCCCGCACCGGAAAACAAGATCGGCTTCATCAAAAGCAACAAGGGCCTTCCCCTTGTAATCGGTCTTGTGCTTGGTATTATCGTATTCCTGCCTGTTATTCTGATTTTGCTTATTTGCGGCTTTGTTGTCAATCAGATTAAATACGGCAAGCTGATGAAGTAGTTGTCAGTTATGGAAAGGTATAGTTATGAGTGAAATCAAATTGGGAAAGTACCGTCATTTCAAAGGAAAGGAATATGAAGTCATAGGTATAGCTTCCCACAGCGAGACTATGGAAAAAATGGTGGTTTACCGGGCACTTTACGGCGAAGGCGGACTTTGGGTACGCCCATGCTCAATGTGGCACGAAACCGTTGAAAGAGACGGTAAAATTTTTAAAAGATTTGAATATATAGGTGAATAAAAGTTCAGGACAGACTAAGGTTAAACTCAAGTCTGTCCTTTTTTTATTTATTATTGAAGGTAATTCTCTGATTCCGGGTGTCAACTTTTGCTTCACAAAGTCCTCACCTATTGTTCCGTGGGATAAGCTGACAATTCCGATTGTTTTAACCATCTTTTCACCTCATTTCGTAAAACATTATATATTATTGCTTTTTCTTTTGCAAGACAAAATATGGACGGCACAAAAGCCGTCCATATAATTATTTACCTAATGATGCAAGACTTTCGTCAATCATTTTGATTTTTTCGCTGAGCTTTTCGCCCTCTGCCTTCTGTCCGTCGATAACATTCTGCGGAGCTTTGGAAAGGAAACCGGGATTGTTCAATTTACCGTTAATCTGAGCAAGCTTCTTTTCGGCTGCTTCCTTTTCCTTGAGAAGACGTTTTCTTTCTGCCTCGAAGTCAACAAGGTCGCCCATAGGGATATAAATTTTTGCATCTGCCGTAACAATACTTACGCTGCCCTCAATTTCAAAGCTGTCGCCAACTGTTACATCTGAGGCAGAGGCTAATTTCTGCATAAATACAACCGCCGTGTCGAAGATATCCTTCTTATCGGTTGCAACATAAACATGAGCCTTTCTTGAAGGAGGTACATTCATTTCAGAACGTCTGTTACGCACTGCACGGATAGCATCCATAATAATGTCCATTTTCTGCTCATCCTCGGTGAACACAAGCTCTGACTTGAATTCGGGCCAGGGTGCTTTCATAATTGTTTCACCGTCGTGAGGAAGTGTGAGCCAGATTTCCTCTGTGATGAAGGGCATAAAGGGATGAAGAAGCTTAAGAGTTTCGCTCATAACATAAACAAGAACCGCCCTTGCCTGAGAAGCCTCTGCACCGCCCTTCTGAAGTCTTATCTTCGCAAGCTCAATATACCAGTCGCAGAAAATATCCCAGATAAAGTCATAAAGCTTCTGTACTGCAATACCAAGCTCAAACTTTTCAAGGTTTTCTGTAACTTCCTTTGCGAGGGTATTGAACTGTGAAAGAATCCATTTGTCTTCAAGAGCAAGCTCTGCAGGAATATGAGGTGCACTTTCATTTTCGTCAAGGTTCATAAGGATAAATCTTGCGGCATTCCAGATCTTATTGGCAAAGTTTCTTGATGCTTCAACCTTCTTATCCGAATATCTCATATCATTTCCGGGGCTGTTGCCTGTTGCAAGAGTGAAGCGCAAAGCATCAGCGCCGTATTTATCAATAACAAGCAAGGGATCAATACCGTTGCCGAGTGATTTTGACATTTTTCTGCCAAGCTCATCACGGACAATACCGTGAATAAATACGGTATCAAAGGGTACTTCGCCCATCTGTTCGCAAGCAGAGAAAATCATTCTTGCAACCCAGAAGAAAATGATATCGTAGCCTGTAACAAGGGTGCTTGTGGGATAATAGTGCATAAGCTCGGGGGTCTTTTCGGGCCAGCCGAGTGTTGAGAAGGGCCAGAGTGCCGATGAGAACCATGTGTCAAGGGTATCCGGGTCCTGGCTGATATTCTTGCTGCCGCACTTGCAACATTCTGAAGGCTCACCCTTGCTTACGGTAATTTCACCGCAGTCAGCACAGTACCAGGCAGGAATTCTGTGTCCCCACCAGAGCTGACGGGAGATGCACCAGTCACGGATATTTTCCATCCAGTTATAATAAATCTTGTCAAAGCGTTCGGGAATGAACTTGACCTTGCCCTCACGAACAACCTTGATTGCAGGCTTTGCAAGGGGCTCCATCTTAACAAACCACTGCTTTGAAACTCTCGGCTCAACAGCAGTATGGCAACGGTAGCAGGTGCCTACCTCATGCTTTGTGGGCTCAATTTTAACAAGTGCTCCGGCTTGTGTCAGATCAGCAACAATAGCCTTTCTGCACTCCATAAGGTTCATTCCGGCATACTTGCCTGCCTTTTCGTTCATAAAGCCGTCATCGGTCATAACGTTAAGCACAGGGAGACCGCAACGAAGACCAACCTCAAAGTCATTCGGGTCGTGAGCCGGTGTGATTTTAACAGCACCTGTTCCCTTATCCATCTTTGCATAAGTGTCTGCAACGATGGGAATTTCTCTGCCGATAACAGGCATAATTACAGTTTTACCGATAACATCCTTGTATCTTTCATCATCCGGGTGAACTGCGATACCTGTATCACCGGGGATTGTTTCGGGTCTTGTTGTAGCAACAATGATACTGCCGCTGCCATCAGCAAAAGGATAAGCAAAATGCCAGAAATTGCCGTCCTTTTCTTCATATTCAACCTCAGCGTCGGAAATTGAGGTTTTACAATGTGTACACCAGTTGATAATTCTTTCGCCACGGTAAATAAGGCCTTTTTCATAAAGATTTACAAACACTTCTTTAACAGCCTTTGAACAGCCTTCGTCAAGAGTAAATCGTTCTCTGTCCCAGTCACAGGATGAGCCCATTTTCTTGAGCTGTTCGATGATTCTGCCGCCGTACTGTGCCTTCCATTCCCAAGCTCTTTCAAGGAAGCCTTCTCTGCCGATATCCTCTTTTGAGATACCTTCAGCTTTCATAGCTTCAACAATTTTTGCTTCCGTTGCAATTGAAGCGTGGTCTGTGCCGGGAAGCCACAAGGTGTCATAGCCCTGCATTCTTCTGAAGCGGATAAGAATATCCTGAAGGGTATTATCAAGGGCGTGACCCATATGAAGCTGACCTGTGATGTTTGGCGGCGGGATAACAATTGTGTAGGGCTTCTTTTTGGAATCAACCTCTGCGTGGAAGTATTTTCCGTCAAGCCATGACTTATAGATACGGTCCTCAACATCCTTCGGATCGTACTGCTTTGCAAGTTCTTTTGCCATTTATTTCACTCCTTAAATTTAAAAGCCAAGGGCCAAAATTACAAAATAAAAAAGCCTCAGTCCTTTTTTCAGGACGAGGCTTTCTGCTTCGTGGTACCACCTGAATTCGAAGCCGAAGCTCCGCACTCAAAAATCTTTAACGCAGATATACGTCGGGGTCTAATCGGACAAGCCTTTCTTCCCGAGGCTCACAAGCTACCTTCACAGGTTCGTTACCTTCAAGGCTTGCACCAACCGCCTTTTCTCTTCAAGGTCTCCCCTGCTACTCCTCTTGGTCACAGCCAATTTGAGTTATCCGTTAGATTTTAGCATAAATATAAAGAGAAGTCAAGAAAATTATAGCTTGTATTCAAATATTTTGTCCGCTATATTAAATATCTCCTTGCCTTTTCTTTTAAGCATATCAACATGCCTTTGTGTGTTGCCGACAGTATAAACACAGTAAACAATTGCAACATCACATTCATTTATCATCCATTTATTCCTGTAACTCATAATAAAACGCTTAGGTACATTTTCAATGCTATCGGGAATAATAATTTCAAACCCTTCAAATTCAACTTTTTGTGTGGGAATATAATCCAACACGATGAACATTTTGATATATGGATATCTTTCTTTGATGTTTCTGAGTGCAGACTGCACAAAACGGTCAAAAGCGCCTTTATTTCCCACATAGAAAGTGTCAACATCTGCACTGAGGAGTAGCTTTTCGATTTCTTCTTCTAAGGTTTCTTCAACCGCAAACGGACAGCTACGATGCCCGAAAAATGCACAAATCATAACATCACCGACATACATTATTTTTATCCCGATTACATACTGTATAAACGATATTTTAACCTGTTTTAGGTTAAAAGTCAATACTCTGTTTCAGGTTACCTTATTATCGTTATAGAGGTGATTTTATGTATCGAAGAATTCGTGATTTAAGAGAAGATAACGATATGAATCAAACAAAAATTGCAGAATATTTAGGCATGAGTCAAACAGGCTATTCAAAATATGAAACAGGAGAAAATGATATACCTACTTTGGTACTTATTAAACTCGCAGACTTCTATAATGTTTCCGTTGATTATATATTAAACAGAACAAACAACCCTGAACTCAATAAATAGTTTCTGAAATTTCAAAAGCACCCTGCATTATGAGTGGGTTTACTAAGGACATAAAAAGAGGTAATGCGGACAACCGTATTACCTCTCATTTTTTGTGTCTACACCTTTGGTGGTGAGTAAGTGCGCTGTTAAAATTTATTTCTCTTTGCTTCTTTAATTGTATAGTATTTATTACATTGATTACAATAAAGTTCAATATGTGTAAATTTCATATCTCCTTTTACAAACATATCTGCAACCTCAAAATCATAATTTTTAGATTCGGGTGATTCGGAATTAACAATTTCCGAAATTTTCTTTTTAGATAATGCAGCATTGCAAACAGGACAATAATGCTTTTTAAACATCTGAAATATGTTTTCAATTTTAAAACTATATCCCTTCATTATTACACCCACCTATAAGTGATTAGCTTTGATTGTTTTCAATGAAGAAATAAGCATCCTTCTGATCGCTCCGCAATCATTATGCAACTTTTTATATTTTTCTTCGGTTATACAGTCTGTCTCAAAAAGCAACTCCAGCCAATATTCTGTTTCATAGCATTCTTTTTGCGCTATTTCAAGTTTCGATACAAAATCTTTAGTTCCCTGTGCATATTGTGCTTCGTGTATATTTGCACCGATAGAAGTTGCAGAACGAAGAATCTGATTTATCAGGACAGATTCTTTTTTATCCTTTTTCATATCTCGGCAAGCAAAAACTATTTCTTTTGCAAACTCTTTGGCCTTATCTCGCAAAACACTATCCGCCATAAATACCACCTCTATATGAAATATATAGAAAACAGAAAAGTTTTTCAAGTGTTATTCTGCCTTACGGCAGAGTGATATTATTGTCTTGGGACAATAGTGTTATTGAATCCTTCGGATTCAGTGTTATTTTATTCGCCACAAAACTTGCGAAGCGAATAACACTGTGCGAAGCACAATAAAACTGCGAAGCAATAAAACTCGCCGTATGGCGAATAAAACTGGCGTTGTATCCTTACGGGTACAACGCCTAAGCAGAGTGCTTTTTATTTTTGTGTTGATAACAGTAAACTCAGAATTCCGAATTTAATAATTATTCTTCAAGAAGCTTTTCACAAGCGGCAAGCTTAACACAGATGCAGAGAAGTCTTGTTGCTGTCATAAGCTCATCAACGGGAGGATATGAGGGAGCAATTCTGATGTTCTGATCCTTGGGGTCGAAGCCATAAGGGAAGGTTGCACCCACAGTTGTGAGGGTTACACCTGCCTGCTTGCAAAGCTGATATACTCTTTTTGCAGTGCCTTCCATAACATCAAGGGAGATGAAATAACCGCCCTTGGGCTTTGACCAGCTTGCAACGGAATATCTGCCGAGACTGTTTTCAAATTCATTGATGACCGCCTTGAACTTGGGCGCAAGGATATTTCTGTGAAGCTTCATGTGATTCTTGATGCCTGCAACATCCTTATAGAACTTGACATGTCTGAACTGATTAAGCTTATCATAGCCGATTGTCTGAATTGACATACGACTGATTATCATTTCGATGTTCTTATCCGAAGCAGCAAGAACAGCCACACCTGAACCGGGGAAGCTGATTTTTGAGGTTGAGGTGAATTCAATCACCATATCCTCGTGACCGTACTTTTTAAGAACATCAAAGATATTGTCAAGCTTTTCTCCGTGTTCTTCAAGGTCATGAATAATGTATGCATTGTCCCAGATGATTCTGAAGTCATCAGCGGCGGGAGTCATGGCTGCAATTCTGTCCACAGTTTCACTTGTGTAGGTAACACCTGTGGGGTTTGAATACTTAGGTACACAGAACATACCCTTGACCTGAGGGTCTTTAACAAGCTCTTCAACGGCATTCATGTCAGGACCTGCCTCTGTCATATCAACGGGAATCATCTTGATTCCGTAATATTCACAGATTGCAAAATGCCTGTCATAGCCGGGGGCGGGACAAATAAACTTGATTTCTCCCTGATCCTTCCATGGCTTACTGCCTGAGCCGGTGAGCATACACTGTGTGACATAGTCGAACATCATGTTAAGGCTTGAGTTGCCGCAGACAATAACATTCTTTGTGGGTACCTTGAGAAGCTTTGCAAAAATTTCCTTACATTCTATAATACCTGTGAGAAGACCATAGTTTCTGTATTCAAGGCTGTGATTTGAGGAGTCATCCTCCCAATCCCTTGAAGTGATTGCATCAAGAAGGCCGTTTGAAACAGCCAACTGATCTGAGCCGGGCTTACCTCTTGACATATCAAGCTTAAGTCCCTGAGCCTTGTAGGCGTCATACTGTTCCTGAAGGTCTGCTTTTAAAAGCATGAGTCTCTCTTTTGAATATGATTTAAGTGCTGACATAATATCCTCCTTCGGAGTAAAGAAAATACAGGATTACTGTAACGGGCAGCTTTGAATTTATAATTACCTGTGCCCGATGGTGATGCTTTATTTGCTGATTAAAAATCTGCTGAACCCGTTGTTCTCGGGAAGGGAAGAACATCTCTGATGTTTGAGATACCTGTAAGGTACATAACAAGTCTTTCAAAGCCGAGACCGAAGCCTGCGTGCTTTGTTCCGCCATACTTACGAAGGTCAAGATACCACCAATAATCTTCCTCTTTGAGTCCGAGCTCCTTGATACGGTCAACAAGGACATCGTATCTTTCTTCTCTCTGGCTGCCGCCGACGATTTCACCGATACCCATAACAAGAAGGTCACAGGCTGCAACGGTTTTGCCGTCGTCGTTAAGTCTCATATAGAATGCCTTGATTTCCTTGGGATAATCTGTGACAAAAACGGGCTTTTTATAAACCTGCTCAGTAAGGAAGCGTTCATGCTCTGTCTGAAGGTCACAGCCCCAATAAGCCTTGAATTCAAATTTATCGTTGTTTTCTTCAAGAATTTTAACCGCATCGGTATATGTAACTCTTGCAAAGTCTGAAGAAGCAACAGCGTTAAGCCTTTCGATAAGGCCCTTATCAACAAACTGATTAAGGAATTCGATATCCTGCTTACAGTGTTCCATAACATAGTTGATTACGAACTTAATCATGCTTTCTGCAAGCTCCATATCATCGTTAAGGTCTGCAAAAGCAATTTCCGGTTCAATCATCCAGAACTCTGCAGCGTGGCGCTGAGTATAGCTCTTTTCAGCTCTGAAGGTAGGGCCGAAGGTGTAGATCTTGCCGAATGCCTGAGCCATAATTTCGCCCTGAAGCTGACCTGATACGGTAAGGAAAGCGGACTTGCCGAAGAAATCCTCACTGAAATCAATTGCGCCGTCCTCTGTTCTCGGCGGATTTTCCATATCAAGAGTTGTCACTCTGAACATTTCGCCTGCGCCCTCACAGTCCGAGCAGGAAATGAGAGGTGTGTGTGCATAAATGAAGCCTCTTGATTCAAAGAAGCGGTGAATAGCCTGAGCAGCAACAGAACGCACTCTGAAGGATGCAGAGTAAATGTTTGTTCTGGGACGAAGATGTGCAATTGTTCTGAGATATTCAAGTGAATGTCTCTTTTTCTGCAAAGGATATTCGGGAGCTGATGCACCCTCAAGAACAACCTTTGTTGCATTGATTTCAAAGGGCTGCTTTGCTTCGGGGGTGAGAATAAGGTTACCCTCAACAATTACTGCCGCACCTACATTATATTTTGCAACCTCAGCGAAGTTGTCGATTTTGTCCTTTTCAAAAACAATCTGTACGCCCTTGAAGCAGCTGCCGTCATTAAGCTCCATAAAGCCGAGCACCTTTGAGTCACGGTTGGTACGAATCCAGCCGGCAACGGTAACAAGGCCTTCGGTATACTGTTCAGCGTTTTCATAAAGCTTTGCAATTTCTGTACGAATCATTTATATTACCTCCTGTGAAGGGAATTTTACACATTGATAAATAATTATATCAGCAACAAAAGGAAAAATCAAGGGAACAGCGAAAAAAACAGACTGCAAGCAGTCTGTTTTTTGAATAGTCAATAGTCAGGCTTTATAAACAGCTATCTATGCTGTTAAAGCTTCAGACGGAATAGAGATGTATATCCTTAAGTACGGGGTTATCCCTCACCTGAGTGGGAAGAATGAGAATTTCATCGGTTTCAACCGGGTATTCAAATCTTACAATTTTTCTTGAGCCGATAACGGTACCGTCATAAACCTGACAGAAGCTTCCGTCCTCAAGCTTTGCAAGGATATGAAACTGCTCCACACGCTGAGATTTTGTCAAATCCTCACGCAAGCTTATCATAGAAAGTTTTTGTACCTTTGAAAATCCGACTGATATTGCAAGCTCATCATTTCCGAACGTATAGCTCTCCCCTTTTTCATCGAAGGTTGCATCTGCTTTTCTTTTTTGTCCGTCTTTTGTGACAAGTGAAAAGCTGCAGTTTCCGATTTCCTTTTCAAAGGGCTTTGAAACAAGAGAAGTGAATTTTTGCAGTCTTCTCACTTCGCTTTTGCCGATAAGACCGTCTTTATTCGGCGGAACATTCAGAAGCATTGAGGCGTTGCCGCCCACTGAATTCCAATAAATTTCGGCAAGCTTTTCCGCACTTCTGCCACGCCTTGCAAAAGCGAATATGTTGCTTGTATGAAACCAGCCCATATTGATTGAAACATCAGCCTCGGCAGGCTTGAAAACGAGCTTTTCATAATTTTTCAAAAGCTCCCTTGAGCCAAGGTCTTCGTCACGGTCGCTGAGCTTTTTTGCCATTGTTTTTGTTTCATCTGCATTCTGCTGAGAGTTTTCGGCAACTGCATCCACACTGTCTTTTTCATCGGGAATAACAGACCATTCGCTTTTTCTCACTCTGCCGCCTTCGTTACCTATCCAGCGAACATCAGGCCCACTGATGGATATTACCGCATCCGGCTGATATTTTCTGATGGTTTCATAGTATCTTTCCCAATCATAAACCTGTTTTTTGCCGTTGGGTCCTTCACCGCAGGCTCCGTCAAACCACAGGCAGAACAGCTCACCGTAATTTGTGCAAAGTTCGGTAAGCTGAGATACAAAATAATCATTGTACTGCTCTGTTCCGTAACGGCTATCGTGTCTGTCCCAGGGTGAAAGATAAATTCCAAGCTTCAGATCATATTTTCTGCAGCTTTCCGAAAGCTCCTTCACGATATCCCTTTTAAATGGTGTATTCATAACACAATGATCGGTATGCTTTGTGTCAAACAGACAAAAGCCGTCATGATGCTTTGCAGTGATGATAATACCCTTACTGCCCGTATCCTTCAGCACCTTGCACCATTGGTCCGTGTCAAGCTTTTTCGGATTAAAAACGGAGATATCCTCCTTACCGTCACCCCACTCCCTGTTATAAAAGGTGTTTATGCCGAAATGGATAAAGTTATAGTATTCCATATTGAGGAAGGAAAGCTGCCTTTCACTCGGAAAAACAGAAGACAGTCTTTTTGTTTCTGCAGTGTAAAGCTCCTTACCGTTGTTATCGATACACCAGCCGTAGTCCGGATATTTCATATTATCAATCCTTTATTATTTATTCGTAAACGAAGTATACATCAAGTCCCTGAACGGTATAGTCGATATTGTTTTCCTTAAGAGCTGTTGTAACACCGCTGAGCATTTCATAATCCTTCATAGTGATTCTCATATCAAGCTTCATACGGTCATATTTGCCGTATCTTGTTCCGGGAAGGAAGCCTGTGCACCACCAATAATCACCGTACGGTCTTGTGAATTTCTCTTTCCATACTCCTTTATTATTCTTTTCAATAAAGGTCATGGACATTTTGAGCATTTCGGAATCGGAAGCGGCATCATAATGCATAACATCTCTATCCTTGGGCTTGGTATAAACGCCGACCTCAGCACCGTAGAAAACGAGTCCGTACTGACCCTTCCAGAGCTGAATCATCCAATCCTTATTCTGATATTCAAAGCGAAGACGCACAGTGTCAAAGTCAATAAGGGTAAAGGGTCCCATAACATCGAACACCGAGTTATAACCGACAACCCTTTGCCATGGGTCAGCAGAGGTATAGAAGCAGCCCTCCTTCGGGTCATAAAGATAACCGAGAATTCCGCTTTTTTCCATTTCTTCGGAATAGATGCTGTCCGGCTTTTCTTTACTTTCAAAAAGGATTGAAACAGACTCACATTTTTCCGATGAAAGCTTCTGCCCGTTGATATAAATATATGAGCTTACTGCATATCTGTAGGTGTCGGTATTTTTGATGTTTTTAACTGTAAAGGTATTGGTTTTTGTTGAGCCTGCCGTTGACCATGAGCCGTTCTGTGCGCTGTAGGAATAAACCGTATAGCCCGACGCACCGCTGACCTTTGACCATGTGAGTGAAATTCCGTTGTCAGAGTTTACGGCTGCCTTGAGATCTTCAGGAATTCCGGGAAGGCATGAGCCTGTTACGGTTTTTGAAAAGGCTCCGTAGGTATACTTATTATCAGATTTTACATATGTTCTTAATCTGTATTTTGTCTGCACGCCCGAAGCGTCACTGACAGTATAAGAAGTTGAGGTAAGGCGCTTGACGCTCACCCATTTTTGTGTGCTTTCATTATATTTCTGAAGCTGATAACCGGAAACACCCTTTGACTTGCCCCATGAAAGTGTATAGCTGTCTGCAGTGCTTTTGCTCAGGCGGAAGGATTTGACATCGGCAGGTCTTGTTTTCACCGTTGCCGCATTTGATGCTGAGCCGTATTTGGTTTTGCCCGACTTTGTGTATGCCTTAACCTTGAATTTATAGGTTGTGTTACTGTCAAGTCCCGTTACAGAATAAGAGGTTTCCGCCGTATCGCCCAGCTTCTCATACTTTTTTGAGGTGGGGTTATACTTATACACTCTGTATCCCGTTGCCTTATCGGTTTTGTTCCATTTCAGGATAACAGATGTGCTTTTTATACTTGTAGCCTTGAGTCCTGTTACCTTTTTCGGAGCAATAACAGCTTTAACGGTGTTTGAGTATTTTTCAGAAAAGACCTTTTTTTCGTTCTTAATTTCATAAGCCTTCACTCGGTACTGATAAATCTCGCCTCTGACAATTGCAGTATCCTTATAGGAACGAGAGGTTGTGGTTTTAACAGCCTTCCACTTTTTTTGGGAAGCTATATATTTATATACCCGATAACCCTTTGCCCCCGATACGGCACTCCACTGCAATGTAACTGCACTTGCAGAAGCCGACTTCAATGTAAGCGTTTTGACATTTCCGACGGCAGATGCCATGCTCAGCCCCGCCGATGAGACAAGCATGAGCATACATATAAAGAGAATTGCCATGGTTCTGATTAGCTTCTTCATAGTTTTCCTCCGTAAATAGATTATTTTTCTGCCTGTTTTGGGAATTAGTTATGCAATCTGTACTCCGCCGAAGGGTCTTACAGAAAGAACATAAGCTGCATCGTCACCGAAAATTTCCTTCATTGCAGTTGTGTATTCTTCCACCATGATGTCGGGAACAAAAGCCTGAATTGTACCCGCAAAGCCACCGCCGTGAACACGCCATGCGCCCTTGCCGCCGAGAAGCTGTTCACTGAGGCAAAGAGCGAGTGAAAGAGGCTGGTCAGCACCTGCCTTCTGGGTGTAAACATTCTGATTATACATATATGATGAACGGCCGCTCGCTATGATGAGCTGCTTGAACTTTTCAAAATCATTTTCGGAAAGTGCCTTTGTCTGAAGAACAACCTTTTCATTCTCGCCGTAATAGTGAAGTGCTCTGATAACTGCTCTGGGGCTCACCTTTTTTGCAATGTCCCCTGCTTTTGCAATTACATCCTCCTTACTTACCTCACGAAGCACCTTTTTGCCGAAATATTCTGCAACCATTTCCATTTCACGGCGTACTGCAGCATAATCGTCGGTGAGGTCTGAGTGACTGCCCTTTGTGTCAACAATAACAAGGCTGTGACCTGATTTTTCAAAATCAAAGTCAATTTTCTTAACAACAGGCTTACTTGTGTCTTCAAAGTCGATTGTTACAAATGAACCGACGGAGCAAGCCATCTGGTCAAGGAGACCGCAGGGCTTTCCGAAGTATATGTTTTCACTGTACTGTGAAATTTTTGCAATTTCAATCGGGTCAACCTTGCCGTCATTATAAAGATAGCTGAGCATTGTGCAGACAAGCACTTCAAAGGCAGCAGAGGATGAAAGTCCTGAGCCGGAAAGAACCTGTGAGGCTGTTGTTGCATCAAATCCGCCCACATTATAACCAAGCTCAGTGAAGCGTGCGGCAATGCCTCTGATGATTGCCTGACTTCTGCCCTTTTCATTTTCTTTAACGGTAAGGTCACTGCAGTCAACGGTATCCATGGGATAGCCTGCAGATTTGATTCTGATTATGCCCTCGTCATTTTTTGAAGCCACTGCAATTGCATCAAGGCTGATGCCTGCTGCAAGAACAAGACCATGATTGTGGTCTGTGTGGTTGCCGCCGATTTCGGACCTTCCCGGTGCCGAGAAAAGAGCAACCTCTCTTTCCTGATTACGGTCAAAAAGCTCACTGAAGGCTGCCATAACCTCAAGATATCTGCTGTACTGAGATGAAATGGCTTCTTTTTTGTAAACCACAGAAAATTCTTCATCAAGAAGTCCTTTTTCAAGCTTTTCCTTCATTTCAATGTTTTTAATCATATTTATCAACCTTTCTGTTTTATTTTGATTTACCCTTTAATGACACAAAGCCGCCGACAGAAAGCAACACCAGACCCGAAAAAATCAGAAGCGGAATAAACGGTACGATGAAGCCGAAGGAAGCAGGGTCAAAAACATTACGACCAATGATAACATAAGACACAATTTTATATAAAAAGCCTGCAATTGAAATAACAAGATATTCATACAGCTTTATATCCGTGCTCCCGTAAAGAGTGCTGACAGAACCGAGCGGAATTCCGGGAGTGAGGCGGCAGAAAAACAGCACCGCCTTTGAACCGGTCTTACTGCTGTCGATAAATGTATGTGCCTTATCGTATTTTGCAAGGATTTTTTCCGCATTTCCTCCGCCATGCTTTCTGCCCCAGAGAAATTTTGCTGAGAAATATATGCTCATGCCGACAATATTGATTGCAACAGCTATATACCACTTGAAAATAACAGCACTTGCAACGCAAAGGCATGAAAGCGGAAACCACGGTATGAATGCCTTGATTGTGTAATTTATCAATATGACGAGAACGGAAATCCATGTAGCTCCGTAGGTCTGAATCCACATTTCAAAATTATTGAGAGTATCGGTATATCTGTTATACCAACGGAGAAATTCCTGAGTATTGAAAAGTCTGAGCAATATCATCAGAACAAGAGCGAGAAGGAAGCAGAAAAATGCCGCTGTGGAAAAGCTGTAGGATTTACTTTTTTTGCTTTTCAAGCTTTTTCACTCCCTCAGGTCAGCATATAAGTTGGCGGGAGTCGAACACGATATGTCTCAAATGTCTGATTTCACACGCCTTTGAAATTTTTTCTCCTTGCAATACGAAAGTATTCCTTCGTCGAAGAAAATCTCAAATGCATATAAACTCGAACATTTGAGATTTTTCAAAGTTTAATGAGAGGGTATTTTTTCTGTAACAAGGCATAAATTCGATGGAAGACTTGCGTCTTTCGAGAATTTTAACGCAGTTACGGGGAAAATAGACCTCATTAAACCATATCGGGTTCGGCTCCCGCCAACTTAA